>JAIDLO010000186.1 GCA_029050995.1 Eubacterium sp.
ATTATATACTTTATACTTTATTTAGTCAATACCAATAATTGGTTGTTTAAAATTTACAAAATAATTTAAAAATGTTGAAAAAAACTATTGACAATTACTAAATTGTATGTTATTATGAAGTTGAACTTAAGAGAGGGAAGAATTGAAGTAGAATTCTTAAAGAATAGATGTAGTGTTCTTAGTTAAGTTCAAATTACGAAAGGAGGCTTTGTCCCATGGTAGATTTAGAACCAGGTCAGACAAACGCCTGCCAGTATTCAAGGTAATATAACGGAATAGGCTGTCGGCAGAATTGATAAAAAGAGTCAATAACGGGCAGCAAGCTTTTAGGCAATGAATAAGTTATAGCAGGAACCGGTAAAATGAATGCTCAGGCGTCTAAAAAATTGAATTTTATGTTATTATATAATAACTTGGCTTTCCCTGCAAAAGCTTGAAGATAAAATCTTCATTCAAATAAACTAAGGAGTAGTCCAATGCACTAACTAGTATATAAACTCGACAAACGATAATTATTTGAGGAGATGGTTCCATGATCAGGAACTTCATTGTTTCAAAAAAATAATTGTGAGAGGTTAGTCCAATGTACTAAGTAAAATTAAATAGATAAATAATTGCTCCCATCAAAAGTGATGGGAGCTTTTTCTTGACTATATGTTCTAACAATGGTATATTTGAATTATATATAATATAATTTATGATTGTTTTGCTGTTACGGGTTATTTTCTTTTCGCAGCTTAAGAATCTTATTTTTAATAGGGGTGTTATTATGGAAAGTAAAATTGTAGGGCAGGGGCTTGCTCCTGCTGTTAAAAAGCTGCTGAGCCTGCTTCTTGCAATTGTAATGCTCATCGGCATAACAGCAGGCATAGACCTTTCTGCTTATGCAGCAACAAGCGGAGATTATGAATATCTAGTTTCTATTCTTAATAATGAAAACGCCAATATTTCAAAATATAATGGCTCTGCAACGAGTATAACAATTCCTTCAAAAATAGATGGATATACTGTAACAGGTATTGCTGACAGAGCATTTTCTGAGTGTGCGAATTTGAAAAGCGTTGTAATACCTTCCGGTGTTAAGAGCATTGGTAATTATGCGTTTAATAAGTGTTCGAGTTTAACAAGTGTAAGCATCCCGAATACCGTTACAAGCATTGGCACGAATGCATTCAGTTATTGTGAAAGTCTGACGCGTATAACACTTCCGGATAGTATTACAAATATAAGTGCCTTTTTATTTCAATATTGCGAAAAACTCAATAATGTAACAATACCGAATACTGTAACAAGAATCGGTGCAAGTGCATTTTTATCCTGTAAAAGTTTAGCGACTGTAACAATACCGGAAAGTGTAACAAGTATTGGCAGCGCTGCATTTTCCAGATGTGAAAATTTAAAAAGTATAACAATACCAAAAAGTATAACCAATATCGAGGCTTATGCATTTGAAAACAGTTTAATCTTACCTGATTCTGTTGTATATTTTAATGGAACTATAAAAGAATGGAATGCTCTTTACACAGCTTGTAACACCTATGGTAATAATGATTCTTTATTTAATTGTATTGTGTACTGCTCAGATGGTATTGCTGATTGCAAACATGAATTTGATAATGGAGCAATTACAAAAGCTGCAACTTGTACTGAGCGTGGTGTAAAAACATATACTTGTACAGCTTGCGGTGTAATAAAAAATGAATCAATTCCTGCGAATGGGCATACAACTGTAACTATTGAAGGCGTAGATCCAACTTGTACAGAGCCGGGAAAAACATCAGGCTTGTATTGCTCAGTATGTAATAAAGTTATCTTGCCGCAAACAACTCTTCCTGCGGCACATAGCTATGATGATGGCGTTGTAACAAAAGCTGCAACCTGTGCAGAAACAGGAATCAAAACATATTCTTGCATAAATTGTAATGAAACAAAAACGGAAACTATTCCTCGTAAAGGACACACGGCTGTAGCAGACGAGGCTGTTGCACCAACCTGTACAAAAACAGGCTTAACAAAAGGCTATCATTGCTCTGTATGTAATGCAGTAATTACAGCACAGAAAACAGTTTCTGCAACAGGACATAGCTATGATAACGGTAAGGTAACTAAAGCAGCTACCTGCACAAAAAAAGGAACTAAAACATATACCTGCACAGTATGTAAGGCAACCAAAACAGAAACAATTTCCGCAAAAGGACATAGCTATGATAGTGGTAAAGTAACAAAGGCAGCTACTTGTAGTGCTACAGGTGTTAAAACATACACTTGCACAGTATGTAAAGTAACCAAAACGGAAACAATAAAGGTTATAGCGCATAAGGCAGTAACGGACAACGCTGTAGACACAACCTGCACAAAGGCAGGAAAAACAGCAGGCTCGCATTGTTCTGTATGTAATGCAACAATCACAGCACAGGAAATAGTTCCGGCAAAAGGACATAATTATAAAACAACAACAACCAAAGCAACAACAAAGAAAAACGGAAGCATTGTAAAGAAATGTTCAAATTGCGGAGTGTCAACAAAAACAACAATCTACTATCCTAAAACAATTACACTTTCAAAAACATCCTATGTATATAATGGCAAAGCACAAAAGCCAAGTGTAACAGTTAAAGACAGTAAGGGTAAGAAGATTACCACAAGCAATTATACTGTTAAGTATACAAGTAATAAAAATGTTGGTAAAGCAACCGTAACAATTACATTTAAAGGTAATTATAAAGGCACAGTTAAAAAGACCTTTACCATTAAGCCAAAGGCAACAACACTTTCAAGTGTAACAGCTAAATCAAAGGGCTTTACTGCAAAGTGGAAAAAGCAGGCAACACAAACTACAGGTTATCAGATTCAGTATTCAACGGATAAGAATTTCAAAAAGAATAATAAAACTGTAACAGTAAGCAAGAATAAAACAACATCAAAAGCCGTTTCAAAACTCAAAGCAAAGAAAAAATACTATGTTCGTATTCGAACATATAAAACAGTAAAGGTTAACGGAAAATCAACAAAAATTTATTCTGCTTGGAGTAAATCAAAGAGTGTAAAAACTAAGTAATTGTAGGGGACGATGACCACATCGTCCCGTTTTCATTGTTTAAACCTTATGTGTTCGGTGCGATGTGGGCATCGCACCCTACAAATTCTATTGGAACAAGCAACCATTAGGGATGAGTATTGCCCGTATGTTAATACTTGACAAGTAGATTATTCTTTGTTAAAATATTTTCAATATTTAAAGGCAATGATTACGAGGAGTAACTGATTGGAATTTTCAGAGAATTGACGGTTGGTGCAAGTCATAAAGGAAAATCAGTGAAGGTAGCGTATGAGCCGACAGAGTGAAACAGCAGTAGCTCTGCCCGTATATCTGCGTTAAAGATTTAAGCGGCATTTCAATTTTGAAATGCAATTTGAGTGGTACCACGGAAACAGTATGCTTTCGCCTCATTTTGGGGGCGAAAGCTTTTTTAATTCTATTAGGAGATGATACTATGGCAAAAGATCTTGAAAAACAATATAATCCTGCCAATGTTGAGGACAGAACTTATAAGTTCTGGGTTGATAACGGCTATTTCCATGCAGATGTAAAATCTGAGAAAAAGCCTTATACAATCGTCATTCCGCCTCCGAACATTACAGGTCAGCTTCATATGGGACATGCCCTTGATAATACCTTGCAGGATATCCTCATTCGTTATCACAGAATGAACGGATATGATACCTTGTGGCTTCCGGGCACAGACCATGCTTCCATTGCAACAGAAGCAAAAATTGTTGAGGCTATGCGTGCAGAGGGTGTTACAAAAGAGGATTTAGGCAGAGACGGCTTCCTTGAGCGTGCTTGGGAATGGAAAAAGCAGTACGGCGGAAGAATTATTGAACAGCTGAAGAAAATGGGCTCTTCCTGTGATTGGGACAGAGAACGCTTTACACTTGATGAGGGCTGTAACAAAGCTGTTGTTGAGGTGTTTAATAATCTTTATGAAAAAGGTTTAATCTATAGAGGCGAAAGAATCGTAAACTGGTGCCCGCACTGCTTAACCTCTATTTCAGACGCTGAGGTTGAGTATGAGGATCAGGCAGGTCATTTCTGGCATCTTAAATATCCGTTTGCAGACGGAAGCGGATATCTCGAGCTTGCAACAACCCGTCCTGAAACCCTTTTGGGCGATACTGCCGTTGCAGTTAATCCGAATGATGAGCGTTATAAGAATTTAATCGGCAAAATGCTCATTCTTCCTATTGTTCATCGTGAAATCCCTGTTATCGCTGATGATTATGTTGATATCGAATTCGGAACAGGTGTTGTTAAAATTACGCCTGCGCACGACCCGAATGACTTTGAGGTAGGTCTTCGCCATAACCTTGAGGTTATTGATGTTATGACAGATGATGCCCATATCAAAGAGGGTTGGGGCAAGTACAGCGGTATGGACAGATATGAATGCCGTAAAGCTATTGTTGAAGACCTTGAGGCAGAGGGTGCTCTTCTTGAAATTGAAGACTATTCCCATAATGTAGGCACCTGCTATCGCTGCGGAACTACAATTGAGCCAAAGGTTTCAAAGCAGTGGTTTGTTAAAATGAAACCGCTTGCAGGTCCTGCAATTGATGCAGTTAAGAATGATGAAACAAAATTCGTTCCAAAGAGATATGAAAAAACATATTTCCATTGGCTTGAAAATATCCGCGATTGGTGCATTTCCCGTCAGCTCTGGTGGGGACACCGTATTCCTGCATGGTATTGTGATGATTGCGGCGAAATTACCGTAAGCCGTGAAACACCGACGAAATGTTCTAAGTGCGGCAGCGAGCATATTCATCAGGATCCCGATACGCTTGATACATGGTTCTCATCAGCACTTTGGCCTTTCTCAACAATGGGCTGGCCTGATGAAAATTCAGAGGATTATAAGAAATATTATCCAACCAATACACTCGTAACAGGCTACGATATTATTCCGTTCTGGGTTATGCGTATGATGTTCTCGGGTATTGAGCAGACAGGAAAGGTTCCGTTTGATACTGTTTTGATTCACGGACTTGTTCGTGATGCACAGGGCAGAAAAATGAGTAAATCTCTCGGCAATGGTATTGACCCGCTTCTCGTTATTGATGAATATGGCGCAGATGCACTCCGCTTTACGCTTGCAACAGGTAATTCCCCGGGAAATGATATGCGTTTCTCTGATGAAAGAGTTAAGGCATCCCGAAACTTTGCAAATAAGCTTTGGAATGCCGCAAGATTTGTTCTTATGTATCTTGGCGAGGATTATAAATATGACGGTCTTCCAAAAGATTTAGCTGTTGAAGATAAGTGGATTTTAAGTAAGCTCAATACACTCGCTAAAGAGGTTACGGATAATCTTGATAAATTTGAACTTGGTATTGCAATTCAGAAGCTGTATGATTTTATCTGGGATGTTTTCTGCGATTGGTATATCGAAATTTCTAAGATCAGACTCCAGAGTGGCGAGGGTGCAGATACTGCAAAGGCTGTTCTTGTTTATGTATTAACAGGTATATTAAAGCTTCTTCATCCGTTTATGCCGTTTATTACGGAAGAAATCTATCAGGCTCTTCCGCACGATACAGAATCCATTATGATTTCCGAATGGGTTAAGTATGATGAAGCGCTTAATTTCTCAGCAGAGGAATCTGAAATGGAAAAGATTATGACTGCAATCCGTGCAATCCGAAACAGAAGAGCAGAAATGAATATTCCGCCAAGCAAGAAAGCAACTGTTTATGTTGAAACTGCTTTGGAGGATATCTTTAATATGGGTGCTGAATTCATTAAGCGCCTTGCTTCAACAAATGAGGTTAATGTATCCAGTGATTTCAGCAATCTTGAAAATACTGTAACGATTATTACAGACGATGCCAAGATTTATATTCCGCTCGGCGAGCTTGTTGATTTTGAAGCTGAAAGAAAGCGCCTTGAAAAAGAGCTTGCAGCAGCGCAGGATAAGCTTGATTTCATCAATAAAAAGCTGAATAATCCTGGCTTTGTGAATAAAGCACCAGAAAAGGTTGTTGCGCAGAATAAAGAGGATGCAGCTAAGCTTGAAGAAAAGATTGAAAATCTTAAAAAATCTATTGAAAATTTAGGTTAATTTATGAACTATAACGAAGCGTTGAATTTTATAATTTCAAAGCAGAGCCTCGGCATTATGCCGGGGCTTACTCGTATTTTGAAGCTGCTTGAAAAAATGGGTAATCCGCAGAAGGATTTAAAGATTATTCATATTGCAGGCACGAACGGCAAAGGCACAGTTGCGGCAACGATTGCAAATACCTTAACTGAACACGGCTATAAGGTCGGTTTTTTTTCTTCTCCTTGGGTAATGGACTATAGGGAACAGATACAGATTAATCATGACTTTATCAGTGAAGCTGAATTTGCAGAATATGTTGAAACCTATAAAGATAATGATTGCAGTGAATTTGAATTCTTAACCGCAATTATGTATAAATACTTCGCAGATCAAAAGGCTGATTATGCTGTTGTGGAATGTGGCATGGGCGGTCTTGAAGATGCAACAAATGTTGAAGCAAGCAATATAGCTGTCATTACCTCCGTTGCGCTTGACCATACTGCCTTTTTGGGAAATACGATAGAAGAAATTGCTTATCAAAAGGCAGGCATTATTAAGGAAAACGGTACCTGTGTTTTATACCCGAATCCTGCTTGTGACCACATTTTTGAAAAAGTCTGCAGAGAAAAAAAAGCAAAGCTGATAAAAGTACACGATTTCCAATCGTGTATGCAGAATAATATGAATACTGTTGCGGAAACTTTAAAACTACTTGGTATTCATACAGATATTATCCTTTTCGATTTACCTGCACGAAAAGAAAAAATCGGCAATGTTTTGCTTGACGGCGGGCATAATGCCGATGCGGCAAAATATCTTAAAAGCAGCCTTTCAAATGAAACGGCTGTAATCGGTATGATGGCGGATAAGGATATTGACGCCTATCTTTCAATTGTTGCGCCGAAATGTAAAAAGATTATAACAACAACGCCGAATAATCCCCGTGCAATTTCAGCTGAAGAATTAAAAAAAATTGCTGAAAAATATTGTAATGATGTTGTTGCAATAAAAAATCCGCTTGAGGCTGTTCAGCAACAAGAAATTACGCTTGTCTGCGGTTCATTCTTTCTTGCAAGAGATGTGCGTGATTACTTATTAAAAAGTAATGGTTTGTCCTAAAATTCGATAAATTATTCATAACCGCTGTGGTAATATTTGCCATAGCGGTTATTTCTTTATCAAAACGAATTAGGAAGTGAAAAAATGAATGTAACTGTAGAAACAAGCGGCAGCCTTATGATTGCTTATCTTTTGGGCGAACTTGATCATCATACGGCTGTTGATGTGCGTACAAAAATAGATAATGAAATCAGTTATAACAAGCCTACGCATCTTATTCTTGAT
>JAIDLO010000187.1 GCA_029050995.1 Eubacterium sp.
ATTATAATCAGAGGAAATTCGGGAAGCGGAAAAACAACATTGGCTAAAACGCTTCAACATAAATTCGGCAGAAATACAATGATTATTTCTCAGGATGTTGTGCGAAGAGAAATGCTGTGGGTGCAGGATAAACCTGCAAATGAAGCTGTTGATTTGATGATTGATTTATTGAATTATGGCTCAAAGCATTGTGAAATTGTTATTTTAGAAGGCATTTTATATTCCGATATTTATAAGCCGCTTTTTGAAGCAGCTGTCGAGATATTCAAAGAAAATATCTATGCATATTATTATGACATATCTTTTGAAGAAACTTTAAAAAGGCACGCTACGAAGAACAATAAGTTTTCATTCGGCGAAAATGATATGCGCAGATGGTGGCGTGATAAGGATTATATAGGCTTTATTGATGAAATAAGTATTACAAGTGACTGCAGCCTTGATGAGGCAGTTGATAAAATCTATATGGATATTGAAAATAATGGGTGATTTTATGGAAATAAGAGAAGCAAGGGTTGAAGATGCAAAGGGAATTTGTGTAATCTGCAGTGAGGATTTGGGCTATTTATGCGAGCCATGCCTTGTTGAAGAAAAATTGAAAAATCTTGATTCCGAGCGTGAAGCTGTTTTTGTTGCGGTTTCAGATGAAAATGCTGTTATGGGCTATATCCATATAGAAAGATGTGATACTTTGTATTTAGAAACAATGGGAAATATTTTAGGGCTTGCAGTAAAATCTTCCTGCCGCAGAAATGGAATCGGCAGACGGCTTGTTGCTGAGGCTGAAAGCTGGGCTAAGCATTGCGGCATCAAATTAATGAGGCTCAATTCGGGATTTTCACGAAAGGCTGCCCATGAATTTTACAGAAATCTCGGCTATGGCAGCGAAAAAGAGCAGATTCGGTTTATGAAAAAAATAATATAGTTTTATAGAAACAGGACTGTTGTTGAAGAAGATATAAGTGATTTTTAAAGCAGTAAAAAGGAGACAAATTTGGAAATTCAGAATAATGTGCTGAAGCACTATTTAAGAAATTGCTATTTTATAAATGGCACTGCTTTTGCAGGGAAATCAACGATGTGTAAAATGCTTGCTGAAAAGTATGATATGATACACTGCGAAGAAAATTATAATATGGACACTATTTTATCCGTTGTTAATCAAGAGCAGCAGCCGAATCTGAATTACTTTAATTCAAAAATAGATTGGCAGGAATATGTAAACAGAACACCTGATGAATATGAAAAATGGTACAACGGAGTTTCAAAAGAGGTAACGGATTTTGAAATTGCAGAGCTAATCAAATTATCTGCTGACAAAAAGGTTATTGTTGATACAAATATTCCATGTGATGTTTTAAAAGAAATATCAGATTACAACCATGTTGCAATCATGCTGTCGCCTCAGTCAATGGCTGTTGAAGAATTTTTTAACAGAGCTGACGAGGAAAAGCAGCTTTTATTATCGGAGATTGCAAAATCTGAAAATTCTGAAAAAACACTTCAGAATTTTAAAGACTGCATAGCAAGGATAAACAGTCAAAAATATTATGATATGTTTGCAGACAGTGGCTTTTTTACTGTTGTTCGGGATAATACCGAAACCGATACCCGTGCAGAAATGCTTGAAATTATATCAAAGCATTTTGGTTTATAAATAGTTTTACCCGCACTTTGTAAAGAGTGCGGTTTTGCTTTGTCTTGATTTTTTCTTCTTAATTTAATATAATATAGATAATTATTTATATTTGTAAATAACGGAGGAAGCACACTTGGCTGTTAATAAAAATAACATCAGAAATTTTTCAATTATTGCACATATAGATCACGGAAAATCAACGCTTGCAGATAGGCTTTTAGAGCTTACGCAGTCTGTTGAAAAGCGAGATATGCAGGCGCAGATTCTGGACGATATGGATCTGGAGCGTGAACGCGGTATTACTATTAAGGCGCATGCAGTTAAGCTTGAATATACAGCAAAAAACGGCGAAAACTATGTTTTTAATCTGATTGACACACCCGGTCATGTAGACTTTAACTACGAGGTTTCCCGTTCTCTTGCTGCCTGCGAGGGCGCAATCCTTATTGTTGATGCGTCGCAGGGTGTTGAGGCGCAGACGCTTGCAAATACCTATCTTGCGCTTGACCACGATCTTGATATTCTTCCTGTTATAAATAAAATAGATTTGCCTGCGGCAGACCCCGAAAGAGTTGCAACAGAGGTTGAGGATGTTGTTGGTATTCCCTGCCTTGAAGCACCGAGAGTATCGGCTAAAACGGGCGAAAATGTAGGCGAAGTGCTTGAATATATCGTTAATGAGATTCGTCCTCCCGAGGCGGATGATAACAAGCCGCTCAAGGCTTTGATTTTCGACTCAATCTATGATTCCTACAGGGGCGTTATCGTTTATGTCCGTGTTATGGAGGGTAAAATCAAAGCGGGCGATACAATGCGTATGATGTCCACAGGAGCAGAATTTACTGTTGTTGAGGTTGGCTATATGCGTGCAACCTCTATGGAAAAAGCAAGTGAATTAACCTCAGGCGAGGTTGGCTATATTACGGCTTCTATCAAGACTGTTCACGATGCGCTTGTCGGCGATACGGTTACGACTGCCGAGAATCCTGCACCTGAAGCATTGCCCGGATACAGAAAGGTTAATCCTATGGTATTCTGCGGTGTTTATCCTGCTGACGGGGCAGACTATGAGGCGCTTCGTGATGCACTTGAAAAGCTTCAGCTGAATGATGCGGCACTTTCCTATGAGCCTGAAACCTCGGGTGCGCTCGGCTTCGGCTTCCGCTGCGGCTTCCTCGGGCTTCTTCATCTTGAAATTATTCAGGAAAGGCTTGAAAGAGAATATAATTTAGACCTTGTAACAACTGTTCCGAGTGTTGTTTATAAAATCCATATGACAGACGGCACAATGCTTGAAATTGATAATCCGACCAATTATCCGGATCCTGCAAACATTGATTACTGCGAAGAGCCGTTCTGTGATGCACATATTTATGCGCCGAGTGAATTTGTAGGCACTGTAATGGATATGTGCCAAGACAGACGCGGCATTTTCAAAACAATGAATTATATCACGCCGGACAGAGTGGATATTAACTATGAGCTTCCGCTTAATGAAATCATTTATGATTTCTTTGATGCGCTTAAATCACGAACAAGGGGCTATGCTTCCTTTGACTATGAGGTTGCGGATTACAGGCAGAGCAAACTCGTTAAGGTTGATGTTATGCTCAACGGCGATATTATTGATGCGCTTTCGTTTATTATTCATACGGATAAAGCGTATCCAAGGGCAAGAAAAATTGCCGAAAAGCTGAAAGAACATATTCCGCGCCATTTGTTTGAAATTCCGATTCAGGTTGCAATCGGCGGCAAGGTTATCGCAAGAGAAACGGTTAAGGCACTCCGCAAGGATGTGCTTGCAAAATGCTACGGCGGCGATGTTACACGAAAGAAAAAGCTTCTTGAAAAGCAAAAAGAGGGCAAAAAGCGTATGCGACAGTTCGGTTCGGTAGAGGTACCTCAAGAGGCGTTTATGGCTGTATTAAAACTTTCGTCAGATGATGAATAATAACTAAGGAAAACACATGTACACTTTTGAAAGATTATCGGATGAAGTTCATATTGCAACAAGCAAGGAGCATACCTTTGGTACAGATGCTCTGCTTCTTTCCTATTTTGCAAAGCCAAAGGCAAAGGATATTGCAATAGATATGGGAACAGGCTGCGGCATTATTCCGCTTTTGTGGCTCAGAAAGGAATATCCGAAAACGGTTCACTGCCTTGATATTCAGCAAAATGCGTATGAACAGGTAAAGTGCAGTATTGCGTATAACGGTTTTGAGGAAAGGCTGATTCCGCATCTTTGCGATCTGCGCGAAATTAAAGCGCATTTTACGGCTGAAACCTTTACACTTGTTACAATGAATCCGCCGTATAAGCCTGTCGGCACGGGGATTGAGTCACTCGGAGAAAGTGCTAAAATTGCACGCCACGAGGTTTGCTGCAATATCGAGGATGCAGTTAAGGCGGCGGCTTATCTGCTTAAATACGGCGGAAGATTTTGTATGTGCCACCGTCCCGAAAGGCTTGTTGATGCAATAAGCCTTATGAGAGCTTATTCTTTAGAGCCGAAACGGCTTCGGTTTGTTGTTGATAAGGACGGAGAAGAGCCGTTTTTGTTCCTGGTTGAGGGAAAGAAAAATTCAAAGCCGTTTTTAAGAGTTGAGCCAATACTTTCAATCAAAAAGGAAAACGGCAAATTTACGGATGAAATGTTAGATGTTTACGGCTCTTTTGCCGACGGGTATGATAAATGAGTGGAAAATTATTTGTTGTAGGTACGCCGATTGGAAATCTTTCCGATTTCTCTCCCCGTGCTGTTAACACACTTGAGGCAGTTGATTTTATTGCTGCCGAGGATACAAGGGTTACTTTAAAGCTGCTCAACCATTTTGGAATTAAAAAAGAAATGGTCAGCTACTATGAACATAATAAGCGTGAACGCGGAGAAATCATTTGCCAAAGAATTCAGAACGGCGAGGACTGCGCAATCGTAACGGATGCAGGTATGCCTGCGATTTCAGATCCGGGGGAGGATCTTGTTGCTCTCTGCCATGAGCTTGGTATACAGGTTGTTTCTGTTCCCGGACCAACGGCTTTTGCAACGGCACTTGCAATTTCGGGTATGGAAACAGGCAGATTTACCTTTGAGGGCTTTTTGAGCGTTTCCAAAAAATCACGCTTTGAGCATCTTGAAGAGATAAAAGACGAAAAAAGAACAATTATTTTTTATGAAGCGCCGCATAAGCTTTCAAATACATTAAAGGATTTGTATGCAACCCTCGGCAACAGAAGGCTTGCTATAGTCCGTGAAATTACAAAAATTCACGAAGAGGTTATCAATACAACGCTTCAGGAAGCAAATGAGCTTTATACAAACGGCTCGCTGAAAGGCGAAATTGTGCTGATAATAGAAGGAAAAAAGGAAGAAAAATCTTCTGAAATGACACTTGAGGATGCAGTTTTGCAGGCAAAGGAACTTGTTGAAAAGGGCTTGAGCATGAATATGGCAGCCAAGGAAATTGCATCAAAAACGCCGTTCAAAAAAGGCGATATTTATAAGGCGTTATTATGATTTGCAGTATTTGTCCGCGAAAATGCGGTATAGAAAGAGAAAAGGCAAACGGCTTTTGCAGAACCTCTGAAAAGTTTAAGCTTGCCAGAGCAGCCCTGCATTTCTGGGAAGAGCCTTGTATAAGCGGTAAAAACGGCAGCGGTGCAGTCTTTTTCAGCGGCTGTAATCTGAAATGTGTGTATTGCCAGAATTATGAAATCAGCAGGGAGAACAAGGGTGTGGAAATAAGCCGTGAAAGGCTTGTTGAAATTTTTGAAAATCTTGTGTCGCAGGGTGCAGAAAACATCAATCTTGTGAATCCAACGCATTATGCGCCTATGCTTGCCGATGTGCTTGAAAAATGGAAAAGCCCCGTGCCTGTTGTGTATAATTCAAGCGGTTATGAAAATGTTGAAACGCTGAAAATGCTTGACGGGCTGATTGATGTTTACCTGCCAGATTTTAAGTACATAAGAAACGATAAAGCCGAACGATACAGCAGTGCTTTTGATTATCCCGAAACAGCGAAAAAGGCGCTTGCGGAAATGTACCGCCAAACAGGAAAGGCTGTTTTTGACGGCGATCTTATGAAAAAAGGAATGATTATCCGTCATCTTATTCTGCCGCAGAACACGAATTCTTCGCTTGAAATTATAGATTATGTTTCGGAGCATTTTAAAAATGCTTATTTAAGCCTTATGGCGCAGTATGTTCCCTGCACAAGGCTTGATGATTATAAAGAAATCAACCGAACAATTACAAGGCGAGAATACGATAAGGTTGTTGATTATGCCTTGTCTAAAGGGCTTGAAAAAATATTTATTCAGGAGCTTTCTTCGGCTGATGAACAGTATATTCCGCCGTTTGATTTCAGCGGTGTTATATGATAAAATACTGAAAAGAGGAAATTAAAATGAAAAAGTTTTTTAAAGAGTTTAAGGAATTTATTTCAAAGGGTAATGTGCTTGATTTAGCGGTCGGCGTTATTATCGGCGGTGCGTTTTCAACAATCGTTACCTCACTTACGGATAATATAATCAATCCGCTTATAAACTGTATCGGCGGTGCGGAAATTCAGGGAAAAATCCATTTAATCGGAGATAATTATATTGATTACGGCGCATTTATTTCAGCAATCATTAATTTCTTGATTATGGCATTTGTTATCTTCTGCATTGTTAAGGCAGTGAACAAGGCTATGACAATCGGTCATAAAAAAGAAGAGAAAGCTGAAGAGCCAACAACAAAAATATGTCCGTTCTGCAAAAGCGAAATCGCTGTTGATGCGGTTAAATGTCCGCATTGCACATCGGATTTAACTGAATAATTTTAAGGGGTGTTTTATATGAAAGTTAAGGAGTATAATTTTAAATCAGCAACAGGTGTATGCACGATTTATGGTTGTGAATATACGCCGGATAATGATGAGGTAAAGGCAGTTCTTGTCCTTCATCATGGTATGGCAGAGCATCAGAAAAGATATCGTAATTTTATTGAATTTCTTACTGAAAACGGTATTGCTGTTTTTATGCATGATATGGCAAACCACGGAAAGTCGAATCAGAATTTTGAAGAAGCAGGCTATTTCGGCGATAAGAATGGATTTAAATTCCTTGTTAAAGATTTAAAAACAACATTTGACAGGGCAAAGGCAGCATATCCAGATAAGAAAATTATCGCCATGGGCCATTCAATGGGCTCTTTCATAACAAGATGCTTTACTGCCTGGTATGCTGATGCAGGTTTTTCGGGTGCTGTTTATATGGGCACAGGCGGTTCAAACCCAGCAGCAGGCGCAGGCGATATTATTTCAGCAGGGCTTGCGAAAATTAAAGGCACAAAGCATAAGTCAAAGTTTATTGATAAGCTTACCTTTGGTGCTTACAATAAAAAGTTTGAGGGCAGAACGCCGTTTGACTGGCTTACCCGTGATCCGGCAATTGTTGATCAATACATAGCGGATGATTACTGCGGCTTTTTATTCACTGTGCAGGGTATGAATGATCTTGTTAAGCTGAATATCAATGCTAATACGGAAGAGTGGTATGCTAAAGTGCCGAAGGATATTCCGATTCTTGTGATCAGCGGAGAAATGGACCCTGTTGGTAATTACGGAGCAGGCATTAAGGAAGTGCATTCCAAGCTTGTTGAAAGCGGTCATTCAAAAGCGCAGATTAAGCTTTATGAGAATGGCAGACACGAAATTTTAAATGAAATAAATAAAGAAGAGGTATATGCAGATATCCTTTCCTTTATTGAAAATACTGTTTTAGGAGATTGATAATTATGTTGTTTAAACCGGAATATGATGAAAACGGCAAAAAAATTCTTTGCGAAATGAATGGCGTTAATGCAGATATGCTTATGGATATCTATGTTAAAAAGCTAAAAAAGGGCGAAGCTCTTGAAATTTTTGAAGAGAAAAATGAATGTGCTGTTCTGCTTCTTTCAGGCAAGGTTAATTTCAAGGTTGCCGATTGTATTGATGAGGATTGCCAGCGTGCTAATCCTTTTGAGAAAAAGCCTTATGCTGTTCATTTTCCAAAAGAGGTTAAGGCTGTTGTAACTGCACTTGAGGACAGCGAGGTGCTTGTTCAGCAAACAGATAATGATAAAACATGGGCGCCTGTTTTCTATAATCCTGAAAACTGCCTTTATCAGGAATTCGGCAAAGGTCAGTGGAACGGAACAGGCCATAGAATTGTTTCAACGATGTTTGATCTTGATAATGCGCCGTATTCAAATATGGTTATGGGCGAAGTGTTCAACCAGCCGGGCAGATGGTCTTCCTATCCGCCGCATCATCATCCGCAGCCTGAACTCTATTATTATCAGTTTGATCATCCTGAGGGCTTTGGTGCAGGTTTTGAGGGCGATACACCTTATAAAACAGAAAACGGCTCCTGCCTTTGCATAAGAGGCGGAAATGCGCATCAGCAGGTTACTGCACCGGGCTATGAAATGTATTATGTTTGGCTTATCCGCCATTTAGACGGCGATCCTTGGGATAAAACAAGAATTTATGTTCCTGAATATGAATGGCTTGCTAACGCAGATTAATGATTTTGAAAAGGTTTCTTTGTGAAGCCTTTTCTTTATATTGTACAAAAGGATATTTATTAAATGGAAAAAACATCAAAGCTTTCAAAACTATATATTTGTATTCCGCTTGCGCTGTTCTGTTGCTTTCTTTGGGGCTCTGCCTTTCCGTCTATCAAGGTTGGATACAGGCTTTTTGATATAGGTGCAGAGGATAGTTATTCTCAGCTTCTTTTTGCAGGAATACGGTTTTTTCTTGCAGGTGTAATGGTTATTATAATCGGCTCGCTTATGCAGAAAAGGGCGCTTTATCCAAAGGGAAAAGCGGAATGCGGCAGGGTGGCACTGTTGTCACTTTTTCAGACGATATTGCAATACACCTTGTTCTATATTGGGCTTGCCCATACAAGCGGCGTTAAATCAAGCATTCTGATTGCCGTTAATGTTTTCTTTTCTATTATTGTTTCAACGCTTGTTTTCAAGATAGAAAAATTAACTGCGCAAAAGGCGGCTGGTGCTGTTGTCGGTTTTGTCGGTATCGTTGTTATCAATTTTTCGGCAGATGGCTTCGGCGGCGGTTTTTCGCTTAACGGCGAGGGCTTTATGATTCTTTCCTCGCTTGCTTACTCGGTTTCAAGTGTACTGATTAAAAGGTATTCCGAAAAGTCAGATACAGTTATGCTTTCGGGCTGGCAGTTTCTGTTCGGCGGTGCTGTTATGATGCTGTTCGGCTTTGCAGCAGGCGGAAGAATAACGCAAACGGGCGGCATAAAAGGCGTTTTAATGATTCTGTATCTTGCCTTTATTTCGGCAGCAGCTTACACCATATGGGGTGTAATTCTAAAGCATAATCCTGTTTCAAAGATTTCCGTAATCGGGCTTATGAACCCTGTTTTCGGCGTTATTCTTTCTGCAATTTTCCTGGGAGAAACGGCAGAAGCCTTCAGCTTAAAAAATCTTTGTGCGCTTCTTCTTGTCTGTATCGGAATCGTTATTGTTAATGTAAAACTTTCTTCCTCTAAAAATAAAAAGTTGACAAATTGATTTTTGTCTGTTATTATGCAGATAATAACCGAAAGGAAAAATAGTATGTTAAACTTTAATTTCGAACTTGATTATAAAACAGTCGATTCTATGCTTCGCCAGTATAGAACTGATTTCTTATACTCATTTTCGGAATTGTGCATATTGTTATAATTAATTATTGCATAGTAAAACCGCTGATGAGTATATCATCAGCGGTTTTTTTGTATGTATTAAAAGGAAAGAGGAAAGCAAAATGAATGAAATCGTTAAATTGAATATTGCAGATTATTCTAAATGCAACAATATCTGGGATATGAAAAAATGCCCGTTTACGGATGATTTTTATGAGGAAATTAAAGCAGGTAATCGAATGGTGTATATCTATAAAATGGATGATGCATTTATCGGCGAGGGTGCTTTGGTTCTGGAAAAGGATGAATATACCATTCCGAATCAAAGAGTTTATTTATCAAGGCTTATTGTGAAAAAGGAATATCAAAATCAAGGTATAGGCACACAAATTTTAGATTATCTTTTGCAAAAAGCTTTAGATATGGGATATTCGGAAATTACGATTGGCGTTGATTGTGATAATAAAAATGCAGTACATCTTTATACAAAAAAAGGCTTTGAAGTCTATGAAAAAGCTAAAGACGAATATGGCGATTATTTTAAAATGATTAAGAAACTATAGGAGGAATGATTATGAAATTGGTATTTATTTTAGGAGATGCAGCGGTTGGAAAAATGACGGTTGGTCAGGAGCTTATGAAGATAACAGATTTAAGGTTGCTGCATAATCACATAACGATTGAGCCAGTGTTGGAGGTATTCGGCGAATGGAATTTAAAAGCGATAATGGACAGCAGAGATGTTTTGTTCAGGGAATTTGCGAAATCCGGTAAGTATGGATTGATTTCAACCTTGATGTTTGCGTTTGATGAGCAGGAGGACTGGGATTATCTTGAGCATATTAAAGAGATTTTCAAACCGTATGATACGGAATTTTATTATGTTGAGCTTTTTGCGCCGCAGGAAATCCGACTTCAGCGTAATGTAACCGAAAATCGTTTGAAGCATAAGGCGTCAAAGCGTGATATAGAAATGTCAAACAGGCGCCTTTTGAATGCTGATGCGGACCATAGATTTATAAGCTATGACGGCGAGGTTAAATTTGATAACTATATCAAAATAGATAATTCAAATTTACCGCCTGAAAAAGTGGCTGAAATGATAAAAGAAAAGTTTAATTTGTAAAGTTTTTGAGGTGAGAATATGAATTTCAGTGAAAAATTACAGGAGTATTATAGTTCGGGATATGAAAAAACAAGGCTTACATCGGATAAGGCGCACAGTATTGAATTCTTAACAACTGTTCATTATTTGGATGAAATTTTACCGAGTAATACCAAGGTGCTGGACTGCTGTGCAGGTGGCGGTATTTATTCGTATTATCTTGCAGAAAGAGGTTTTCGGGTTACGGCGGCAGATCTATCTGCGTATAATGTTAAAACCATAAAAGCAGATAAGAATTCTGAATTGCTTGATGGTGTTTATAATCTGAATGTGCTGGATATGTCCGTTTTTGAAAATGAAAACTTTGATGTTGTTTTGTGTATGGGTGCATTTTATCATTTAAAAACGGAAGAAGAACGCAAAAAATGTGTTGCTGAATGCTTAAGAGTTCTGAAGAAAGGCGGTCTGTTTGTTCTTGCTTATATTAACAGAAATCCTTGCGTGCTTTATCAATTCTGGCAAGAACCAAAGAATATTGCAAAGCAGACAGAGCTGATTAAAACAGGGGATAACAACATGTTTTATGCTGTTGATTTTGATGAGATTGATAAGGTTGTTGAAGAATTTAGTTTAAGTAAAATTAAAAATATAGGTGTTGACGGCTCAATATATCCGTTGCAGAAAAAGATTAATTCATTGAATAAAAAGAGGTTTAATGATTTTCTGAATTATCATTTTTTAGTTTGTGAAGAGCCGTCGATAATAGGCAATAGTATGCATGGTTTGCTTATTGCAAGAAAGGATAATTAGGGTAGCTATTATGATTACAAATAAAAATATAGACGGCGGAAAAGGGTTTGATTGGGGGCTTGCTTCTGCCGATTATGCGAAGTACAGAGATATTTATCCTGAGGAATTTTATAAAAGAATAGTTGATTTAGGGTATTGCAAAGACGGACAGTGCGTGCTTGATTTAGGAACAGGCACGGGCGTGTTGCCACGCAATATGTATAAATACGGAGCTAAATTTGTCGGCACGGATATATCCGAAAATCAGATAAAATATGCAAAGAAATTGAGCGAAGGCTTGGATATTGATTACATAGTTTCATCAGCAGAAGAGCTTGAATTCCCCGAAAACAGCTTTGATGTTGTGACTGCCTGTCAGTGCTTTATGTATTTTGATAAAAAGATTATCCTGCCTAAAATTCATAGGTTTTTAAAGAATGACGGACATTTTCTGATTCTGTTTATGGCTTGGCTTCCGTTTGAAAGTGAGATTGCAAAGGCAAGCGAGGATTTAGTTTTAAAATACAGCCCCGAATGGTCGGGCAAGGGGATGACTCGCTATGAACTTGATGAGCCTGAATGGGCTTCCCCCTTTATTTACTGTTGAGCATGCAGTAGCTTTTGATTTGGATATCCCCTTTACCCGTGAAAGCTGGAACGGCAGAATGAAAGCCTGCCGAGGTATTGATGCCTCGCTATCTCCAAGTGAGATTGCAGAATTTGAAAAGGAGCATCTTGCATATCTGAAAACTGTTCCCGAAAAATTCACTATACCGCATTATGCGACAATTTTAGATTTGAAGAAAAGGAGTTGATTTAAAATGAACAATATAGGAACGCAGGAAATAGAAACAGAAAGGTTGTTACTCAGAAAAATCAAAGAATTGGAGGAGCGACGAAAGTGAAAAAGTTATTAATTTTAGGTGGTACTTATTTTATCGGCAGAAAACTTGTAGAAACTGTTTTAGATCATAACGAATATGAGGTCTACCTCTTAAATAGAGGAAGTCGAAAAACTTTTGAAGATGGCAGAGTGATCTCTATCATTGCAGACAGAGAAGATCCTGTTCAAATGAGAGCGGTATTGGAAAAATATGAATTTGATTATATCATTGATATCTCAGGATTGAATAAGAAACATGTAGATATTTTGTTTGATGCAGTAAATACGAAACAATTAAGAAAAATGGTATTTTTAAGTTCAAGTTCAGTGTATCGTGATACTGCAGATGGCATAGTAAAGGATGAAGCTGCTGCATTAGGAGAAAATATTTTTTGGGGCGCATACGGTACTGATAAAATAGAGGCAGAAATACAGTATAGATTCTATGCAGAGAAATATGGAATCGAGTGCAGCATTGTTAGACCGCCTTATGTATATGGCGAATATAATTATGCAAGGAGAGAAAGTTTTGTTTTCGATCATATTTTAAGCGGAAAACCAATTATTGTGCCAGGCAAAAACAATCTTATTCAGTTTATTTATGTGGGGGATTTAGCAGAAATTTTGTTGTCACTATTAAAGGCGGGCGGAAATAGAGTTGAAATCTATAATGTAGGTAATACTGTAGGTGTTACTATGTTAGAGTGGATTATTCTGTGTGGCTATGTGGTAAAGAGAAAGCCGCGAATTTATGCATATACAGAAAATGAATTTAATGGAAAGGAATATTTTCCGTTCCATGACTATGATAATGTTCTGGATTGCTCGAAAATCAAAAAGATTATGCAAGACGAGACTGATTTTATTCAAGGCTTAGAAGCTGCATATCATTGGTATGAAGAGAATAAAGGGCAGATTGTATTTAATCCCAAGATGACAGAAACAGAACAGTATATTTTGACTAAAAAAAATGACTGCATTAGGATTCAATAATTCTGTAAACCGGAGTAACAATGCAAAAAGTTGAACTTGTTGCCATGGATTTAGATGGTACATTACTAAATGACCGAAAAGATTTGCAGATAATCATAAGAACACTATTCAAATACAAGGAGTTGATTCAAATGAATAATATGGGAACACAAGAAATACAGACCGATAGGCTGTTACTCAGAAAAATTAAAGAATCCGATTGCCATGATTTGTATAAGTTTACTGTTAAAGAAGAGGTTGCAAAATATGTTAGCTGGACTGTGCATGAAAGCATTGATGTAACACGAGATTTATGCAAAATGTGGGAAGAGGCGTATCAAAAGGAGCATACATACAGATGGGCTGTTGTATATCATAATACAGTAATCGGTGTAATAGATGTAATCAGATTGGTAAATGCTTCTGCTTATATGGGCTGGATGCTGGACAGCATTTATTGGAATAAAGGATTTATGACGGAGGCTGCAACGGCGGTAAGGGACTATCTGTTTGAACAGGTTCAGGTTGATACTATTTATGCTGCGCATATAACGGAAAATATCGGCTCGGGCAGGGTTATGCAGAAAATCGGAATGCAGCCTGTAAGCTGTGAAGAATACTTTTCTGCCTGTGATAAAGAGCCAAAGCATGAATTAAACGGAATGCCTGTGTCGTTTTATAAAATGGACAGAACAGATTTGGTTTGACTCTTGTTTGGCTAAAGTAACAATTCTAAAAAAATTTCATATTCTGAAAAAGGGCGTAAATTTCTATGGCATTTTAAAAGGGGTTTTGATTATGAATTTTACAAAGGAAACCTTAAAACGAATGTTAAGAACCTTTTTTCAAACAGCAGTAAGCTATGCTGCAATTCACATTACTACTGTTGATTTTGCAGAAAGCAAACAGCTTTTGCGTGCATCGTTAACAGGTATTGGTGTTTCTGCAGCGGCGGCAGGAATATCCGCTGCTATGAATTTGGAAAAGAAGCAGATTGAAGAAGGCGGTGCAGAATAATGTCTTATTTCGGAGTGGATTTATCGGAGTTTAACGGCTCTATTGATTGGGATAGACTGGCTAAACATGTTGATTTTGCAATTCTCAGAATCGGCTGGGTTGGTAACAGAGATAACAGCACGCTTGATGAAAAATTTGAAGAGTATTACCGCAATGCAAGAAGAGCGGGCATTAAAATCGGCGCATATGTTTATATCTATTCAAACAGCGAAAAAACGGCTCGCGAGGGTGCAGAATGGGCAGTTGAACGGCTGAAGGGCAAAACGCTCAATTTGCCTGTTTACTGCGATATGGAGGATAAAAGCATTGCAAATCTCGGCAGAGCAAAGCTTACGGCAATCGCAAAGGCTTTCAATTCCGTGATTGAAAAGCACGGCTATTGGGCAGGTATTTATGCAAACAGAAATTGGTATGATAATTTCCTTGATAAGGATTTGAAAAAGCGCTATACAAGCTGGATCGCCGATTATTCAAGCGGAAAGGATAAGTACAAGGGCGAATATGATATGTGGCAGAATTCGTCTGTCGGCAGAGTAGAGGGCATAAGCGGAAATGTGGATACGGATTATCTGTATCGCAATCTGTTTAAGGAGATAAAATCAAACGACAAAGAGCCCGAAAAGCCGATTGATGACAGATATCCGAAGCCTGTTAAATGGAAAAATGGCTCAACAAAAGAAACCGTGTATAAACGAAGCGATTTAAAAGAAAAAATCGGCACAATTTTTGCATATTCTGATGCACTTTGCTATGGCAAATCGGGGGATGCACTGATTGTTGTTTATGATATTGCAGGTACAAATCTGCATAAAGCGGGCTTTGTTGCGTATAAAGACGGCGTTAAAAAAGCGCCTTCGGATAAGCGGCTGTGGAAAAACGGTTATACACCTGAAGTGGTGTATGCAGATACCGGTAAGCGGCTTTCTGTCGGCAGTATTTTTCCGTACAGTACGGCAGATTGCCTTGGAAAGATAGATGATATGTATCTTGTCCGCTATTCTGTTGACGGCACAAAAGCGCAGAAATGCGGCTTCGTGGAGTATCACGGCGGTATTCGATAAAAAAGAGGCACAGGAAAACCTGTGCCTTAAATTTTTAAATGTTGAGTTCGTAGGGCAGGGGAATGCTCCTGCCGTTTATCTATTTTCGTTATCCTAAATGCCAAGTGAGCCGTTTGAAAAATAATCTACAAAGCAATCCATTTCATAGCCTGAATTGATTTTTCGTGTTTTGTTCAGAATTGCATGCTTCTGATTTTCGGAAAGCATTTCAAATTGCTTCATTGCATTCTCGTTTTTGGCAAGCGCTTGGCTGAAGCTAAGCGGTAATTCATTTTTATTCATAATAACACCTCAGCATTAGTATGAGCAGAAATTTTGATTTTAATAACAAATAAAAGGCATAATAAAGGTACATCCTAATCTTAAAGAAGGTTGAAAAATGTATCCATACCACAATAGAATAAAGCAAA
>JAIDLO010000188.1 GCA_029050995.1 Eubacterium sp.
ACGCAAACCCCGCACCCGCCCACACGCCGCCCGGACATTGTGAAACTCATGACCAAGAGCGCAGGATGGTTTGTAAGATTTGTGGTACAGTACTCGAAAGAATACCCCATACATTCGGAGACTTGAAAATTGATAAAGAACCAACCTGTACCGAACCGGGAAGCGGTCACAGAATCTGCGCGGGTTGCGGATATAAAGAGGAAGAAGCTATAGAAGCTAAAGGACACTCTTATGGAGAAACCATAGTAAAGGAAGCTACCTGCGAAGAAGACGGTTATTCCTATCATACATGTACTGTTTGCGGATATACGGAAACGATTGAAGAGTTTAAAGCAACAGGACATACCTTCGGCGATTGGGAGAAATTCAATGAAACCCAACATAAGCGTGTTTGTAGTAAATGCGGCGAGGTTGAATATAAGAATCACGCATGGAATGCCGGTGAGGAAACAAAAGCACCAACCGACATAGAGGAAGGCGAGAAGACCTTTACCTGCACAGTCTGCGGTGAAACTAAAACTGAAGCTATCCCGAAGATAACCGAATCAGATGTAAATATTGATACAGATGGCGATGGTAAGCCGGATACAAACCTTATCAATCCTACTGACACAGGTTCAAATGATATGTTCTGCTTAGTATTCTTTGCAGGCATTACGATGACTGCTATTGTTCTTATCTTTGTAATCTGTAAAAAAACAAAGAAAGTTTCTGAATAAAAATAAAAGATGCTGAGTTTATGCTCGGCATTTTTTTAACTTAGTAGATTAAAAGGAAGTACTTAATTGTACTTCCTTTTTGCTTTTTCATTTATTCAATCAATCCATATTTCGTTTTAATTCTATCCAGCTTTTCAAGCATTGGCTCGGAAATAAACCAAAGGAATATTGCTGTTGCAACTGCGTGAATACAATCCATTGGAAAGCCTGTAACATAATAGCTCAAAACCATATTCCAATTCAATGATTCATTTCCCCAAATCAATGCTGAAGAAGGATTGATAATTCCGCCGTAAATCACAATTGCTGAAATAATTCCGAATATACAAAGCGAAATTCTTGAACGGCGAAGCAAACCTATTTTATAAAGAACACCTGCAAGAAATCCGATTATACCCATAGCAAACATTTGCCAAGGTGTCCAAGGTCCTTGCGAAAACATGATATTTGAAGTAAGCATTGTTACCGCACCAACAAGAAATCCTGTTTCTCCGCCGAAAGCTACACCTACAATGATTGTTAAAGCAAGAACAGGCTTGAATTGAGGAAACATAAAGAATGCGGCTCTGCCTGCAATCCCGAGTGCACAAAGCACGGCAATAATCGTAAGCTCTCTTGCTTTCGGCTTTCTGCCTTCAAAGATCATAAAGAAGGGGAGCATACATTCAAGTAAAACCGCTAAAGCTACAAGATAATACTGCTTAACATCAATATAGAATACACCGATAAATAATGTCAGCGGAATGAAAAGAAGGATTAATGCAACAGAAAACATTGTTCGTTTTGAGAGCTTTCGGTTTTCAGTTTTCGCTTGGAAATTTTTCACTTTTCCAATTCTGCGCCATAAGGGGAGTTTGCTTGACTTATCGGCTTTATCATCATTTTCAGATTGAACACGATAGTGAACATCTGAATTTATTGATTGCTTATGTTGTTCTCCACCAATAGCTTCAATTACATCCTCAGTAGTAATTGCATTCGGTATAATCTCTCTTGCAATTCGATTTGCTGATGTAGTATAAAAGCTGTTTTCGCTGAAGAATTCCTGCGGTGTACCTGTTGCTGCAACATTTCCGTCAAAATACAAAGCACAAGTATCCGCATATTTTGCACAGAATTCAATATCGTGGCTAACCATTATAATACAAATGCCCACATTAAGCAGTTTTTTCAGTATGTCCGCAAACACTTCCTTGAATTCAGCGTCAAAGCCCTTTGTAGGCTCGTCCAAGAGCAGTATATCGGGATTTAACAATAGAAGCTTAGCAAGAGCAAGTCGCTGTTGTTCGCCGCCTGAGAGGTCAAACGGATGTCTGTTTTCAAGTCCGTTTAATCTGCACAAATTAATTATACTTTCAAGGTTTTCTTTAATCTGCTCTTTAGATAGTTTCTTCTCTTTTAAAATATCGGCTAAATCTTCAAACACCGTTTTCTTAATAAAAAGCGTTTGAGGATTCTGCGGTAAAAGGCAAACTCTTCCGTTTGTCTTAATATTGCCGTTATAAGGCTTATAATAACCTGAAATCAGCTTAAGCAGCGTTGTTTTTCCTGTTCCGTTACCGCCAAGAATTGCTAATAATTCTCCCGAATGGGCTGTTAAATTTGTTCCTTTTACTACATCAGGCAAATCTCTGCCATATCTGTACCAAACATTATCTGTTGAAACTTTTACATCCATAAAACTCTTAGCAGATAAAACGGCAGACTGTTTTAATTCATTCTTTTCGGCATACTCTTTTAAAAATTTTCTTCCGTCATTAACAGAAACGGGGCAGGGGAAATCAGTATCTACAGAGCCCCATATCCTCGTTGCTGCCGGCATTGCAAGAAACATAGTGTTGCTATTCTCTTTCAGATATCTGCCAACCTCTTCAACAGTTTCGCAGCTAAGAATTTTTCCCTTTTCCATAAAGCCTGCTTTGTTTGCAAGCGGCAAAACCTCTTCAAGCCTATGTTCGGTAATTATAATTGTTGTTCCAAGCTCTCGGTTAATCTTTTTCAGCGCGGCTAAAAATTCCGAAGCAGCAATAGGATCAAGCTGGCTTGTCGGCTCATCCAAAATTAATACACTTGGCTGCATAACCATAACGGACGCAAGATTAAGTAGCTGTTTCTGTCCGCCCGAAAGCTCTGAAACATCCTTGTAAAACCAATTCTGAATGCCGAAAAAGGATGCGATTTCAGCAACTCTTCGTCTGATTGTTGATGTATCGTATCCAAGGCTTTCCAAGCCGAAAGCAAGCTCATGCCATACCTTATCGGTAACAATCTGATTATCGGGGGACTGCATAACAAAGCCGATTTCAGATGCACTGTCACGCTCTGATATATCGTCAATCGTTGTTCCGTTGAACAATACTCTGCCGCTTCTTGTTCCGTGTGGTGTAATTTGGGGCTTTAATTGGCGCAATAAGGTTGATTTTCCGCATCCGGAATGACCGAACAGCACAAAGAAATCGCCCGAATCAATAGAAACAGAAAAATCATCTATTGCAGGGATATCCGACTCAGGATAATAAAATGTTAAATTTTCGATTCTAATGCTTTCCATTTTTTATCCTCTCTTTTATTTATAACAATCGGTGTAATGCACATTGCAAAATAGACAATCAAAAAGCTGATTGTAAACGGATCAAGAGTTACGCCTTTTATATTTGGAAAATATCTCCAATATAAATTGCCCGAAACAATTCCGCTTAGAATATAAACTGCACAAAAGCAAAGCCATATTAAGCAATATGTGTCCTTATCAGCAAATTTATAGTTAGAAAAAGCCGTTCTGCCTTTTAATCCGTAGCCTCTGCTTTTCATACTGTCTGCCGTATCAATAGCATTTTCTAATGACCAGGTAACCATAATTGAAAAGCAGTTTAAAACATTTTTCAATCGTTTCAAGATACTGCCGTTTGAAATATCCCGTCCGATTCCTGTCTGCGCCTCTTTTACGCTTACAAACTGCTTTTTAAAGTTCGGAACAAATCTTAATATCATACTAATCATCAACGAAAGAGAGGGGATGACTTTTCCGAAAAGATAAATCAATTTGTCAGAGCTCATAACAGCATTAAAACAACCAAACCACAATAAAACAGAAACAAGCATAATGCCTGCTGAAATACCGTATAAAATGCTTTCAAGCGTTAATGGATTCCCTGTCGGAAGATAACACAAAACAGCCGTTCCGCGATGATTAAAGGTTGGATTTATTATAGCTGTTAAAAGCAGCATTGGAAGCGCAAATTTAATCATAAAGCCTAATGATTTTTTACCATTTAAACTACTGTGATAAAACGCCGCACAAAAAAAAGAAACAGCAAGGCAAACAGGATGCATCAAAAACATAGAAAAGCCAAGCACAAAACAAAAATAAAGAAAATTAACAAATGGATGATAGCTTGAAAAGGTATCTTTATTCTGCAATCTGTCCGCCTCCAATCTTAAAATTATATATTAAAATATACATTTTTTTCACAATTCCGTCAAGTTGAAACAATTATATTGATGTGATATAATTATTATATAAATTTTTGAGGTAATAAGAAATGGCAAAAATGAAGAAAAAAGGAACAGGCAGAAACAGAAAAAAAGAAAAAGATAAGGGATATTATGCTTTATATTTCATAGTAGCTTTTGATATTATATTTTATTTCGCATATATGAATCTATTTGAATTGATTTTCCTTAAAGTATATTCTCCTGATTATTTTGTAAGTTCAAAGTATAATAT
>JAIDLO010000189.1 GCA_029050995.1 Eubacterium sp.
TTAATCATAATTCAAGTTTGCGCTTGAGTTTGCAAATCGTGCAGCTGTAGTATTGCTGGATGCCGAGGCAGAGCTGCAGTCTTCGAAAGAGGATTTTATTCGTGCAGAGGGCGAGGACAAGCTGATTGCAGATAAAATCACTTCTCTTAAAAATCAGATTAGTCTGCTTGTTTCCGAAAAGGAAAATTCTCAGGGCAGAATAGAGCTTCTTCAAAAAGAATTCAGCGAGGGCGAACAGGAAATCAATTCTGTTCAGTCTGAAATTGATGAGGCTGAACACCAGCTTTCCTCTGTTTCCGATAATGCAGAGGGTATTGCGGCTAAAAGAGAAGAGCTTCGCCAGAAAACAGAAGAGCTCAGACTGCAGATTGTTTCGATCGACAGGGATGCAGAGGCAGCTAAGCTTGCTGTTGAGGAGCTTAAAATCCGTAAAACAACACAAAGCAGCCGCGTTAAATCCATTGAAGAAGAAATTGCTGAAATTGAAAGCAAAAATGAAAACCTTGTTGCAGGCATTCATGCAATTCAGGCAGAGGCAAATGAATTCCGCAAAAAGGCAAGCAATTCAAATGTTGATGTTTCCAATCAGATTGAAAGAAGAAATGAGCTTGAAAAGCGTTCCAATGAATTAAGAGCGCTTGAACGAAGCAAAACAGAGGAACGCTCCAATCTTTCCAGCGAGCTTGTTCGCCTTGATGAACGCAAGATTGCAATGCGCAAGGAATATGATGAGCTGAATGATATGCTCTTTGAGCAGTATGAATTAACAAGGCGTGAGGCTGAAAACCTGAATATTGTTATTGAGGATATGGCTGCTGCAAAAAGGCGTCTGAATGAGATTAAGCATGCTATTAAAAAGCTTGGCTCAATCAATGTTGGCGCTATTGAGGAATACAAGGAAGTTTCCGAAAGATATGAATTCCTGAAAGAGCAGATTGATGATATTGAAAAATCAAAGCAGGAACTTGGCAAAATCATTGATGATTTAACAGTTTCAATGAGCGAAAAATTCTTAGTCCAGTTTAATAAAATCAATGATGAATTCAAGGTTTGCTTTGCTGATTTCTTCGGCGGCGGTAAGGGCGAAATTGTTCTTGAACAGCCGGATAACTGCCTTGAAAGTCCGATAGAAATTAAAATTCAGCCGCCCGGAAAATCCGTTCAGAATATCAATCTGTTTTCAGGCGGAGAAAAGTCGCTTGCCGCTATGGCACTGCTGTTCAGCGTGCTTAAGGTTACTCCGGCGCCGTTCTGTATTTATGATGAGGTTGAGGCTGCACTTGATGATGTCAATGTTGAAAGATTTGCAAAGTATATGCGAAAGATGACAAGCGATACGCAGTTTATTTCCATTACGCACAGACGAGGCACTATGGAAGAGGCGGATGTCCTTTATGGTGTTACAATGCAGGAAAAGGGTGTTTCAAAGCTTCTTGAGCTTCAGAGTGCAGAGCTTGCAGCACAAATGGGATTAGAATAAGAACTACATAATTTGTTTTAGGAGTAATTATGGGATTATTTGATAAATTCAGAAAAGGCTTGAAAAAAACAAGGGAAGAGGGCATTACCGCTCAGATAGAGGATGTTGTTGATTCCTATGAGGAAATAACAGAAGAGCTTTATGAGGAGCTTGAAGAAATTCTGATTATGGGCGATGTCGGCTTTCCGACTGCCGAAAAGGTTATTAAAAGCCTGAAAGAGAAAATTGAAAATGATAAAATCAAGGATGTAAAGCAGGTTCGTGAAACCTTAAAGGATATTGTTTCAGGTATCGTTTGGGGCGGTAGCTATCTTAAACTCCGCACGAAGCCGTCCATTATCCTTGTAATCGGTGTAAACGGTGTTGGTAAAACAACAACAATCGGTAAGCTTGCTTTAAGACTGCAAGAACAGGGCAGAAGCGTTATTCTCGGTGCTGCCGATACTTTCCGTGCTGCTGCAATCGAACAGCTTCAGGTATGGGCAGACAGAGCAGAGGTAGACCTTATTAAATCTGCCGAGGGCTCTGATCCTGCATCTGTTGTGTTTGATACAATTCAGGCAGGTAAAGCAAGAAAATCAGATGTTATTATTATAGATACGGCAGGCAGACTTCATAATAAGAAAAACCTTATGGATGAGCTGAATAAAATCAGCCGTGTTATTGAAAGAGAGCTTCCCGAGGCTTCCAAAGAGGTTCTTTTAGTGCTTGATGCTACAACAGGTCAGAATGCTGTTAACCAGGCAAAGGATTTCAAGGAAGCAGCAGGCATTACGGGAATTGTTTTAACAAAGCTGGACGGCACTGCAAGAGGCGGTGTTGTGCTGGCAATCAATAATGAGCTTGATGTACCTGTTAAATTTGTTGGTGTCGGCGAACAGATTGATGATTTGCAGCCGTTTGATGCAGATGCTTTTGCTGCAGGTATGTTTGACAGTGAAGAGTAAGAGGTAAAATATGGACTTTATTTTAGCAACAAATAATATGAAAAAGCTTGCAGAAATGCAGCGTATTCTTTCTCCGCTCGGTATCAATGTTGTAACCGCAAAAATGCTTGGAAAGGAAATTCCAGATGTTGAGGAAAACGGAACAACATTTGAGGAAAATGCAAAACTCAAAGCTGTGTCTGCCTGCGAGGTTATGGATATGCCTGCTATTGCGGACGACAGCGGACTTTGCGTTGATTATCTTGATGGTGCGCCGGGTATCTTCTCTGCAAGATTTTCGGGCGGTCACGGCAATGATGAAGAAAATAATGATTTGCTTCTTGAAAAGCTGAATGGTGTTCCGATGGAGGAAAGAACGGCTTATTATGTTTGTGCAATCTGCTGTGTTTTTCCGGATGGAAGAGAAATTACAGTAAGGGGCGAATGTCACGGTCATATCGGCTTTGAAAGAGACGGCAGTGAGGGCTTCGGTTATGATCCGCTCTTTATAATAAACGGTAAGGCTTTCGGCAGATATTCAGCAGAGGAAAAGGATAAAATAAGCCATA
>JAIDLO010000019.1 GCA_029050995.1 Eubacterium sp.
CAATATAGAAATTCAGAATTTTCGCAATCTTGAAAATTTAAAAACAGATTTTGATGATGTGAATATCATTTACGGCGAAAATGCGCAGGGTAAAACAAATCTTTTAGAGGCAGTTTATCTTTTTACAGGTTCAAAATCCTTCAGAGGTGTGAAAGACAGCCAGCTTGTTCAGTTTTCCAAAAATTTTTCTAAGCTGAAAGCAGAATTTTACAGCAACAAAAGAGAACAAAATGCAGAAATTTTAATCAAAAATAAAAGGTCTGCAACGCTCAACGGCATAAAAAAATCTACGCCTGCAATGCTCGGGGATGATATAAAGGCTGTTATTTTCAGCCCTGTTCATCTTTCTATGATTAAAGATGGACCTATCGAAAGAAGAAAATTTATTGACAATGCCTTGTGCCAGCTGAATTCAAATTATAGAAATGCTTTAAAGGAATACAACCGCTGCCTTCAGCAGAGGAATATTGTTTTAAAGGATATGCAGCAGTACGGCGGACTTGATGATATTCTTTATGTATGGAATCTAAATTTTGCAAAATCAGGTGCAAGAATTATTTATCAGAGGCAGAAATATATTGAGGCGCTTCTGCCGTATGCAAAAGATATTTTTAAAGGTCTTTCTTCGGGAACGGAAGATATTGATTTGGTTTTAAAAGGCAGTTTTGCTTATGAAGATTTAACTGCCTCGGAAATTGAAGAAAGGCTTTTGGAAAAATTAGAAGAAAACAAAGCCGTTGATATTTTAAATAAAAATACTTCCGTAGGCGCACACAGAGATGATCTGGAAATTTTTATAAATGGCAGAGAGGCAAGAATTTTTGGAAGCCAGGGGCAGCAAAGAAGCTGTGTTATCGCATTAAAGCTTGCCGAATCAAGCCTGCTTCATGAAAAAACAGAAATTATGCCTGTTGCTCTGCTTGATGATGTTATGAGCGAGCTTGATGAAAAAAGGCAGGATTATATTTTAAATCATATCAAGGATTGGCAGGTTTTTATTACCTGCTGTGATAAAAATACAATTTTAAGATTGAAAAAAGGCAAAACAATTCATCTTGAAAATGGCATAATTGTGGGAGAATAAATGTATTTACACCTTGGAGAAGATACTGTTGTAAACAGTAAAAAGGTTTTAGGCATTTTTGATATGGATACATCAACCGTTAATAAGGCAACGAGGGATTATCTTGAAAAAGCCGAAAAGGAAAACAAAATAATTTATGTAAACTTTGAGCTTCCGAAAAGCTTTGTAGTTACAGATGATAAAATTTATGTAAGTCCGCTTAATACAAGCACCTTACTTAAACGAACAAGAATAGGAGTTACAAAATGAGCGAAGAAAATAAAACAATTCTTGAAGAAGAGGATATGGATACAGTTGTAACCAGCGAATATTCAGCAGAAGATATTCAGGTTTTGGAAGGTCTTGAGGCTGTTCGTAAAAGACCGGGTATGTACATTGGCTCAACAGGACCGAGAGGACTTCATCATCTTGTTTACGAAATCGTAGACAACTCTATTGATGAAGCACTTGCCGGTGTTTGTACGCATATTGAATGTGATATTTTACCCGATAATGTGATTACTGTTCGTGATAACGGTCGTGGTATTCCAACGGGTATCAATGAAAAAACAGGCTTGCCTGCCGTTACGGTTGTTTTAACTGTTCTTCACGCTGGCGGTAAGTTCGGCGGCAGCGGTTATAAGGTTTCAGGCGGTCTTCACGGTGTTGGTTCCTCTGTTGTTAATGCACTTTCCGAATGGCTTGAGGTTGAGGTTACACAGAACGGACATATCTATGCACAGCGTTTTGAACGAGGCATTCCTGTTAACGACTTACATATTATCGGCGATGCAGACGGCCACGGAACATTAATCAGATTTAAGGCTGATGCAGAAGTCTTTACGGAAACAACAGTTTATGATTATGAGGTTCTTTCCCGCAGACTCCGCGAACAGGCATTTTTAAATGCAGGTCTTTCCATTACACTTTCGGATAAAAGAGAAAGCGACCCTGAAGAGCAAATCAGCGAAGAATTCTGCTACGAGGGCGGTATTAAATCCTTCGTTGAATATATCAATACAAGCAGAGGATTGAATCCAATTCAGGAAGATGTTATTCATCTTTCAACAACAAAGGGAGACAGAAGCGCCGAGGTTGCAATCTGCTATACAGATTCCTACAACGAAACAATGCTTTCCTTTGCAAACAACATTAATACGATTGACGGCGGTACACACGAAACAGGCTTTAAAACTGCTTTAACAAGAGTTTTCAACGATTACGGCAAAAAATTTGGTATTCTTAAAGACAGTGATAAAAAATTGAGCGGCGAAGATGTCCGCGAAGGTATAACAGCTGTGATCAGCGTTAAGCTTACAGAGGCACAGTTTGAAGGACAGACAAAGGGAAAACTCGGAAATACAGATATAACAGGCCTTGTTTCTTCAATGGTTTATGAAAAACTCTTAACCTATTTTGAAGAAAACCCTGCTGTTGCAAGAACAATTCTCAATAAATCTCTTGACGCATCCAGAGCAAGAGAAGCAGCAAGAAAAGCAAGAGATTCCGCAAGAAGCAAATCCGGTCTTGAAAGCACAAAGCTTCCGGGTAAACTTGCAGACTGTTCATCAAATGAACCTGAACTCTGCGAAATTTATATCGTCGAGGGAGATTCTGCAGGTGGTTCTGCAAAGGACGGAAGAGACAGAGTGCATCAGGCAATTCTTCCGCTTTGGGGTAAAATGCTGAATGTTGAAAAAGCAAGACTTGATAAGGTTTACGGAAATGAAAAACTTATGCCTGTTGTTACTGCACTCGGAACAGGTATCGGCGAGGATTTTGATATCAGCAAATTAAGATACCACAAGATTGTTATTATGGCGGATGCCGATGTTGACGGTGCACATATCAGAACGCTTCTTTTAACATTCTTCTTCAGATATATGAAGCCGCTTGTTGAGGAAGGACATATTTATCTTGCACAGCCGCCGCTTTTCAAGGTTTCAAAAGGCAAAAAGAGCGCTTATGCTTATTCGGATGAACAAAGAGATATGCTGATTGAAGAAATGGGCGGTCAATGTGATGTTCAGCGATACAAAGGTCTTGGCGAAATGGATCCGAACCAGCTTTGGGAAACAACAATGGATCCGGAATTCAGAACAATGCTCCGCGTTACAATTGATGATGCACAAAAGGCAAGCGAAAACTTCTCTATCCTTATGGGTGATAATGTTGAACCTCGCCGAGATTTTATTGTAAAGAACGCTAAGTTCGTACAGAATTTAGATATTTAAAAATTTTTGATATTTGTAGGGGCGAGCATTGCTCGTCCGCAATCGTAAAAAGAATCCTACCACCGCAAGCGGTCCCCCTCCCTTTAACAAGGGAGGCATATAAAGGAGAAAAACAAAATGGCAGATGAAATAATCAGATACGACAATCAAAAGATTGTTGATGTAGAAATCAGCGACGAAATCAGAAAGGCATTTCTTGATTACTCAATGACAGTAATCGTTAGCCGTGCGCTTCCTGATGTAAGAGATGGTTTAAAGCCTGTTCACAGGCGTATTCTTTATACAATGTTTGAAAACAACCTGTATCCCGATAAGGCATATCGTAAGTGCGCCGATACAGTAGGTTCCGTGCTTGGTAGATATCATCCGCACGGCGATGCTTCTGTTTATGATGCAATGGTTCGTCTTGCGCAGACTTTCTCTATGCGTTATATGCTTGTTGACGGTCACGGTAACTTCGGTACAGTTGACGGCGACCCTGCCGCTGCATACAGATATACAGAATCAAGAATGAGCAAAATCAGTATGAAAATGCTTGCTGATATTGATAAGGATACTGTTGATTTTGCACCAAACTATGATGACCGTTTAAAAGAGCCTACCGTTCTTCCGACAAGATTTCCAAATCTTCTTGTTAACGGCTCATCCGGTATTGCAGTTGGTATGGCAACAAACATTCCGCCTCATAATATGAAAGAGGTTGTTGAGGGTGTTAGCTATCTTATTGATCATCCCGACTGTGATGTTCCCGAATTAATGCAGTATATCAAAGGTCCTGATTTCCCGACAGCAGGTATCATTATGGGTACAAAGGGAATCAGGGAAGCCTATTCAACAGGAAGAGGAAAAATCTATCTTCGTGCCCGTGCTGAAATCATTGAGGATAAGGGCGAAAGATTTAAAATTATTGTTACGGAGCTTCCTTATCAGGTTAAAAAAGCAGAGCTTATTTCAAAAATTGCCGAGCTTGCAAAGGATAAAAAGCTTGAAGGCATTTCCGATATCAAGGATTTCTCAAACCGCAAGGGTATGCATATTGAAATTACAGTTAAGAGAGATGCAAATGCACAGGTTGTTTTGAACAATCTTTATAAAATGACGCAGATGCAGGTTACCTTCGGCGTTATTATGCTTGCACTTGTTGACGGCGTTCCGAAGTGTCTTTCTCTTAAAGAAATGCTGAATCATTATATTAAGTTCAGAGAAGATATCATTGTTCGCAGAACAAAATATGATTTGAAAAAAGCACAGGACAGAAAGCATATTTTAGACGGACTTGCAAAAGCAATCGACATTGTTGATGATATTATTGCAACAATCCGTGCTTGTAAGGGCGGTAAAGCTGAGGCAAAGCAGGCTATTATAGAAAAATTCGGCTTTGATGATCCGCAGGCAACAGCGATTGTTAATTTCCAGCTCGGTCAGTTGGCAGGTCTTGAAATTGAAAAAATCAATAACGAAATCGGCGAGCTCAAGGCAAAGATTGAGGACTTTATGGATATCCTCAATCGTGAAGAAAGAGTTTTTGAAATTATCAAAGAAGAATCTAACGAAATCGTAGAAAAATTCGGCGATGAAAGAAGAACGGAAATCAGCGCAGTAATCGGCTCTGTTGAGGATGAGGACTTAATTCCTGTTGAAGAAAGTATCTTAACGCTTACCAATATGGGCTATATGAAGCGTATGACTGTTGATACCTATAAGGCACAGAACCGCGGCGGTCGCGGCATTATGGGTATGAGCAGAAGAGAAGAGGATGTTGCAAAAACAATGTTCTCCTGTTCTTCGCATGATGTTGTGTTTATCTTTACCAATAAAGGTAAGGTTTTCAAGAAAAAGGCTTATGAAATTCCTGCTTCTTCAAGAACAGGAAAGGGTATGAATGTTGTTAACCTGCTTCCGCTTGAAAAGGATGAAACTGTTTCTGCAATGGTTAAAATCCCTGAGGATGAAAACAGAAAATACCTTTGTATGGTTACGAAAAAAGGCGTTATCAAGAGAACGGATATCAATGAATATCAGCATATCCGCCAGAGCGGTATTATCGCTATCAATCTTGATGAGGGCGACGAGCTTGCTTATGTTGAAATTACAGACGGACAGAGAAAGCTTGTTGTTGCAACGCACGACGGTATGAGTATCTGCTTTGATGAGGCAGACGCAAGACTGATCGGCAGAACGGCAAGAGGTGTTCGCGCAATTTCACTTGCTGAGGGCGATTATGTTGTCGGCTTTGCAGCTTCACTTGAAGGCTATACGCTTCTTACTGTTTCCGAAACAGGCTTCGGCAGAAAGAGCAGCTTTGATGATTACAGAGTGCAGAGTCGTGGCGGTAAGGGCTTGATTAACTACAGAACTGCACAGTACGGCAAGGTTGCAATGATTGCACCTGTTACCGAAAATGAAGATGTTATTATGATAACAAGCGACGGTATCGTAATCAGAACACATGTTGACCAGATTTCCACATTCCTCAGACCAAGTAAGGGTGTTAAGGTAATGCGTGTAAATGACGGAGAAAAGGTTGCAACAATTTCTGTTGTTGACAGGTTTGAAGAAGAACTTGAAGAAGCAGAGGAAAACGAAGCAATTGAGGAAACAACAGAGGAATAATATGGATTTTATTAGGGCTGATTTTATATCAGCCCTTTAATTTCTTTATTTTATATAAATTTCCAAGTCTTATTTACAATTTATTTATTGAAATGTTGATGATTTTAATATATAATGCTATGTGTATGAAAATGTTTGAGAGGGGAAATCGCAAATGGGTACTCCGGATTACGATTTAGACGATATTCTTAATGAGATTATAAACAAGAATGTTGGCGAAGATATCAAGGCGAAAATGGACGAGATAGATAAAGCCAAAGAGGAAACAAAAAAAGCTGAAGAGCCTAAAGAAGAAGTTAAGGTTTTTGAGCCGAAAAAAGAAGAAAAAAAGGTTGAAGAGCCGAAACCTGTAAAAACCGAAGAGGTAAAGCCAGAGAAAAAACCTGAGCCGCAAGCTCCGGAAAAAGCTCCGGTAAAATCAACGGCTACTGTTGTTTATAAGGATGAGCCAAAGGCTCCACAAAAACCTCCTGTAAAGCAAGAGTCCGAGCCGAAGGCTCCACAAAAAGCTCCACAAAAACCTCCTGTTAAAGTTCAGGCAAAGCCAGAGCCCGAGCCGCAGACACCGATACATGCTGAAATAGACGAGCCTTTCCTTGAAAGTAATACAAGAATGCCCGATTTTGATGAAGACGGCAATGTAAACTTTTTAGAGCTTGGCGGATTTGAAAAGGAAGAAGCACCAAGAAGAGTGAAAAAAAGTGATTTAAAGAAAAACGGAAAAAGGAAATGGCGTAAAACAAAAGCAGGAAAAATCTGCATTTCAATTATCCTTGTGCTTGTTCTTGCAATCGGCGGTACGCTTGGTGCTGGCGTATATTATTTCAACAATATGCTTAATCAAGTTGTTGACAATGATACAAAAACAACAACAACGAATGAATGGACAGGTATGGATAAAGAGTTTGAAAACTTTGATCCAATCAACGAAGCTGCTTATGTATCCTCTTATCGCGATATGGTTAAGCAGTGGTATTATAACGGCGAGCCTGTAAGCTCCAGCAATGTTTTAAATATTATGCTGATTGGCGAGGATACCCGCGGCAGTGAAATTTCAGACAGCGGAACAAGAGCAGACTCTGCAATTATCGGAAGTGTTAATACACAGACAGGCGAAATCATTTTAACCTCTATTCTTCGTGACGCTTATGTTTATTATGAAACAACACCGGGCGATGAAAGCACAGGCAGATTCGGAAAAATCAATGGTGCAATGTCCTTCGGCGGTGTAGACTGCTATATCAACGCTGTTGAAAGAATGTATAAGGTTAATATTGATAACTATGTTATCGTAAACTTTACAAGCTTCCAGAATATTATTAATTCTCTCGGCGGTGTTACAATAACAATGAGCGCTGCTGAAATCAGAGAAATCAATAATCATCCGAAAACATACGGCAATGTTACAATTACAGGAGAACCGGGCGATATTCTTCTGAACGGCGAACAGGCACTTGCTTATTGCCGAATCAGACATATTGATTCGGATAATGCCCGTGCAGACAGACAGAAGACAGTTCTTCTTCAGCTTTTCAAAAAAGCAAAGGATGCTTCAACAATGAAGCTTGCTGAGCTTGCAACAACGCTTATGCCTTATGTTAAAACAGGTATTGCAAAGAAAGAAATTCTTTCAATCGGTCAGTACGCACTTTCACACGGCTGGATTGGTTATAAAACAGTAACCTATACTGTTCCTACAAATGAAACAAATACAGACGGAACAGCACTAACAACCTGTAAGGGCGGTACTTTCTATCGCGAATGGATTTGGAAAGTAGACTGCCCGCTTGCTTCTCAGATTTTGCAGAAGAAGATTTACGGCAAATCAAGCATTACGCTTGCTGAAAACAGACCAAACTTTATTGCACTCAGCGATTATTAATAAAACAAGAAAAGACACTCCATTGGAGTGTCTTTTTTTGTTCCGATAAAAAAGCCTCCCTTGTTAAAGGGAGGGGGACCGCTCGCGGTGGAGGGATTCATATATATTATTCCTTTTTCGCTGAAATGGGTGCGGTATCTGCAACCTCAACCTTATTTGCCTGCATCCACAAGGACGGCGTTATGCGAAGCTTAAAGCCATAGCCCGCTTCCATTTGCCAATGCGCCATTGGTGCTTCGGGCAGACCATAGCACGCAAGAATTGCCATAAGCACACCTGCGTGGCCAACAATAGCAGCCGTTTCCGTTCCGCTTTTTACCATGCCCTCAACAATTTTTTCAAAAGCAGAGCAAACGCGTGCAAAGAATTGTGCATTGCTTTCGCCGTAAGGCGTTTTTGCATACATATCGCCGCGAAGCCATTCTTTAAATTCTTCGTTGTCTTTTAAATCTTCTGCTGTGCAGCCCTCGAATTCGCCGAAATCATATTCAATTAAATCGTTAATGACAAGCGGATTGTTCCCGGGGAACATAATATTTGCACTGTCGATACATCTTTTAAGCGGAGAAGTAAAAACAGCCTGAACCTCCGGATAATGATAATGCGCCTTTATGCTTTTCAGCGCAGATATACTATCTGTTGTGAGCGGTAAATCTGTATGCCCAATATACTGTGCGTTTAGATTTCCTTTTGTTAATCCGTGTCGAAAAAGATAGATTGTATATGTTTTCATTTAAAAACCCCCGAACTGAGCCAAAAATTACAATTTATTTACAAACCGAACTTTCTATTTACTTATTTGGAAATGAAGAGTATAATACTGTTTGTATAAAGCAGGAAATATTGTGTGAAAAAAGGATATGTTTAAATATGGCAGACCATAAAGAAAAGAATTCTAAGTTTGCAGCAATTCTTTCTCAGCTCAGAAAGGAAAGAGGCTGCAGCCAGAAAAAAGCGGCGGCTGATTTAGGAATCAGCCAGGCATTATTAAGCCATTATGAAAAGGGCATAAGAGAATGCGGACTTGATTTTGTTATCAAATGCAGCGATTATTACGGCGTTACAACCGATTATCTTCTCGGTGTTTCAACAAGCAGATACGGCATTGACGAAGATTATCTTTATAAGGTTGCAACAGACGGCGAAAGCTCAACAATGAGCACGATTTCCCAGGGAATGAAGATTTTGCTTGAAACAGCAATTGCTTCAACCGACGGAACAGATTCTATCCGCTATCTGCGCGATTATTATATGCTTTGCCTTTACAGAGGCGCATTGATGCTTGCAAAAGCAGGCAAGCTTCCGTCTGAAATGTTCCGCCTTGATTATACGATTGGTCATGAGCTTGCATCAGCGGCAATCTCTCTTCTTGATGCCCGCTTTGTTTTCATTGAGGATAAATCAAGAACAGGCTTGGATGCCATTCATAAGTCAGAGCTTCAAACGGTTATTGAAGATGCGGAAAGCTATTTAATGGCAAATTTTATATCTGAATAACAAATGATCGTAGGGGCGGATATTATCCGCCCGTTATTTTTTGGTTGCAAAACTTAATCTAATGTCAACTCTATTTGCGTTTTTTCAGATGCAATATATTTTAAGATAATCGCCGTTGATTTTTCTGCGGCGATTTTTTTAAAGGTCGGATAATCAATCTGGGCATTTTCGTCCCCGCCGTCACTTACAGAGCGAAGAACTGCAAAAGGAATATTGTTTGCCTTGCAGACATGGCCGATTGCCGCACCCTCCATTTCTCCGCAGATTGCGCCGAAATGCTCGTTTAAAAACTGCTTTAATTCCGAATTTGCAATAAATGTATCTCCGCTGGCAACTGTACCTCTGCGGATTTTCTCGCCTGAGTTTATGGCAATTCTTGCAAGCTGATCGGATATTTGCTTATCTGTTTCAATTTTAATTGTATTCAGCCCGTTGATATAGCCTCTCGGCTCGCCGAGTGCCGTTATATCAATATCATATTGGCAAACATCCTCTGCAATAACAATGTTTTTAACAATAACATCCTTTTTTAAAGAACAGCCAACGCCGACATTGATAATTTCATCTATATCAAATTTATCAATCATAGCCTGCGCGCAGAGCGCCGCATTAACCTTGCCGGGATTGCACTGCACGGCACACACCATAACATCATCAATATATCCGCATACAAAAGTACAGCCCGCAAGCTCGGTTGAAACAGGGCTTGTTATTTTATTTTTAATTGCAGAAACCTCAACATCCATTGCGCCGATAATACCGATCATTGCGATCACCTCAATAAAATTTGTGTTTTAAAAACAGGAATCCCCTATATGTAGTATTATTATAATATATAATATTAAAAAAAACAAGATTTATTAATTTTCTGTTGACAAGTTGGCGAATTATATAATATAATGTTTATCGCTATTATAGTATTTGTCTAGGCAATAAAGAGAAATCCGAACCTGCCAAAATGCAGTATTAAAGCGAATTTAGAATTTTTCACTGTTGCCTTGCGCCAGCAAGGCTGCCA
>JAIDLO010000190.1 GCA_029050995.1 Eubacterium sp.
GATAATATATCTATCATATTTATTGAAATTTGTACAGGTTGAAAGCGTTATGACGGAAGAAACATCAGCCTCATCAACACTAAATTTAATTTGATTATTCTTCTGCATTAAAGCCAAGAAATCTTCTTTACTTGCAACGCCTGTTTGATAGAAATCCAAATTCTCTTTTGCATTGATTTTATGGAAGGATACAATCTTATATTCAGAGGAACTGCCATCCGGGAAATAGATAAAAACAGAGCTATTTTTATCAACAAATTCCTGCTTTGAAAATTTCTTTAATTCAGAAAACATACTGCTGTTATTCATAAGATTATGACCGTAGATAATTGTATTATAATCTTTAAACGGATGCAGATTCGCGGAATCAACAAAGATTGAGCCTTTTTTTGAATATTCCTTATCCAGATTACTTCTTAAATATTCATTATTATCCTTACCCTGAACAATCGGATAGCTGATATTCGTACCCGGAATATCAATCCAAGCAAGAACATCACTATTCTTTTTAAGCAGCTTATCCCATTTTATTTCGAGTCTGCCGTCTTCATCATCGTCTGCTTCATCAACAATATATTCAGCCTGCACCTGTTTTAATTCCTTTTCCATATCTGAAAATTCCTTAGCAATAATGACAACATTATACACGCTGAAAGCAATAACGCACAGCAATATCGCAATAAGAAAATATCTAATTGTTTTCTTTCTTTTCATTTGTATCACCTTAACCAATATTATATCACTATAAAAAATTAATGCAACTGTTATAACAAAAAAAATGGAGCTTGCCGTTAAGCAAGCTCCGCCGCATAATTCATTTAGCAAATAACTAAAATCATTTAACTGTATTTAATTATGCTTCAGCCTCGTCTTCTCTTCTGTTCTTTCTCATTAAGAGAACTACAAGAAGAAGAGCAGCTACAGCAGCGATTCCATATGCATACATAGTATACATATCTGTTGAACCGGTGTCTACAAGTGTATCATCAGGTGTTTCAACTGGTGTTTCATCAACTATACCATCACCATTTGCATCAATATTCTTATCAGCAATACCATCACCATCTGTATCAATGTTCAAATCAGGAATGCCATCACCATCTATATCAATGTTAATGTCTGGTTTGCCATCTCCATCTTTATCAATATTGATGTCCGGTTCGCCGTCTCCATCTTTATCGATGTTGATATCCGGTTCACCGTCTCCATCTTTATCGATGTTGATATCCGGTTCGCCGTCTCCAACTATATCAATGTTGATATCCGGGTTGCCCTCGGGAGATATATATGTGTTGG
>JAIDLO010000191.1 GCA_029050995.1 Eubacterium sp.
TCCACGCTGCCCACACAGCAGATGATGACAAAACTGCGGCAGAGGCGTTCTTAAATGCCTGCAAGGAATTATGCAATCTCGTCGCAGTGCCTACGCTTGAAAACTTCGGCGGTGAAAAGGAACGCGCCTTTGAGGTGAGGGACAAAATGGCTGAGGATGCACTTGCTTCAGGCTCGCCAGCAAACACAATAAAAAAGGTTAATAAGAAAGACATTTTAAAGATTTACAAAAACCTTTGGAAAAAACAATAAAAAACAAAAGCCCCGTTGAGTTCATCAACGGGGTATATTTTTATTATTTTACCAAATCGGAAATGATTTTTTCCATTTCATCCATATGCTTTTCCATATCGGCAACAAGTGCAAACTGATCTCTTGCACGAACAAGATTATGCTCCGGATATGCTGTTCTGAAATAGGTATCTCCATTCAGATAATCCGTTAAAAAGCGCATACCACATTCAAATGTCATAAGAAGAGAAGCAAACGCAAGATTATCTATTTCGCATTGATTCAGGCTTTTGCCTGCCTCTGAAAGAAATCCGTCTGCATAAGCCTTAAAATAATCAAGATTGATGCTGACCTTGGACAAATCCTTTTCATCCTCAACAGCAGTGTTTGCACCAAAGCGGATAGAATCGCCGAAATCATACAAGGCAAGACCCGGCATAACCGTATCCAAATCAATTACGCATATAGCCTTATCGCTGTCCTTATCAAAAATAACATTATTCAGCTTTGTATCATTATGCGTAACGCGAAGCGGAAGCTTGCCCTCCGCAATCAAATCTACAAGGCGGGAGCAATAAGCCTTTCTTTCCATAACAAAATCAATTTCATTCTGGCAAGTATCCTTTCTGCCTGAAAGATTATTGTTTACAGCGGGGATAAACTCTGTTTCATATCTATGCTTTGTATTATGAAATTCGGGAAGTGTTTCATAAAGTGTATCCGCAGGAAAATCCGCAAGAAGCTTTTGGAATTTTCCGAAAGCAATTCCGCTTTGTTTAAAGAGCTCTGCATTATCAACACTATTATAGCTAACAGAATCCGAAACAAAAATATAAGCTCTGTAGCAGCTTCCGTCTGCGGATGTATAATACTTATCTCCGTCAACTGTTTTAATATAATGAAGCGTTTCGCGGTTTTCATCGCCGCCTGCTTTACGGATTTTATCACGAAGAAAAGAGGTTACATCAAAAATATTATCCATAAGCTTTTCAATATTTTTGAATACATTCGGATTGATTTTCTGAATGATATATTTATCCTCTTTGCCGTTATTATTATAAACTGCAAGATAGGTTACATTGATATGCCCAGAGCCATAAATTGAGCAATCAAGCAATTCGCCTTTAAATTTAAAATTATCAAGAATTTCATTAATATTATCCATATATGCCCCTCCATAAGTATTATAACTATATCATATTTATACTTTTTTGTAAATAAAAAAAGCGATTTTCTAATGAAACCGCTTTTATTATAAAGATTATTCACGCCTTAATGCTTCTATCGGGCTGAGCATAGCCGCTTTTCTTGCAGGATAAATTCCAAAGAACAAGCCTACACCGCTTGAAAACAGCAGTGCAATAAGAATGATGCCCAATGTTATCTTAGGCGAAATACCAACGATTGAGCAGGCTCCATATGCGCCGAGAATACCAACAGTCAGACCAATCAAACCGCCGATAAAGCATATAATGATAGATTCTGTTAAGAACTGCAGTGTAATCGTTCTTGTTTTTGCACCAAGCGATTTTCGTATTCCGATTTCCCTTGTTCGCTCCGTAACGGAAACAAGCATAATATTCATAACACCGATACCGCCGACGATAAGAGAAATCGCACCGATACAAGCGATAAACGCAGTAAGTACCTGCATAACAATATCTACAATAGCAATATATGTTGCCATATCCTGTGCCATATAAACACTATTTGAATAATTACCATGAGCCGCTTTCAAATAGTTTATTGTTGCGTTTCCGATAGCTTCATTATTTGAGCCCTCTTCTGCCTGAACCATTGCCATATTGATTTTAGCATCTGTTCCGGTAATCTGTGTTAAGGTTGTGCAAGGGATAAAAACCGCCATCATCAGTGAATCCTCATTCTGCTGAAACATAGCCGAAAACATAGACGAATCGCCGCCAACTGAACCCGCAAGCTGATCTATATTTGCCACACCGCACAATCTTACATTCATTGCTTTACCGCTTGAACGAATATTTATGGTTTTTCCCGTTACATCTTCATAGCCGTAAACAGTATTTGCACTTGCGCTACCAATTATGGCAATTGGTGCTGCTGCTGCATATTCTTCGTCACTGAAAAATCTACCATAGCTGCAGCCTTCGGGAAGACCCATATAGACATCGGTATTTACACCAATCATCATTACGGTTGCTTCCTTGCCTTTATCATCAATAACTGCCTTACCAACGCCCATAAGCATTGGAGAACAGCTTTCAACACCATCAACCTTATTCTTTATATTCTCAATATCATCAAGAGTTAAATAATCACTATCACTTGCCTGCGATGCATCAACACTTACCATTATAGCATTCGCGCCCATTTCTTCAATAAGAGAAACGATATAATCACGCGCACCCGTACCTGCACCAACAATCATAATAACAGAGCTGATACCTATTATGATACCAAGCATTGTAAGAAGCGAACGCATCCAGTTTGCTCTGATACATTTTATAGCAATTTTAAAGCTTTCTGTTATATTCACGAAAGACTCTCCTTACTTTTATGCATCTTCTTTTACTCTTGCTTCAAAGCTATCTTCAAAGGTAGACTGAGGAGCAACAACAATTTTATCGCCGACTTTAACGCCGCTTAAAACTTCATATTCAGAAACAGAGCTTGCACCCGTTTCAATAAGTGTTTTTGTTACCATTTTTTCTTCTTCATTATAAACAAAAACATAGGAGCCTGTTTTATCAAGCACCATTGCCTGGCTTGGAACAGTTGTTATGCCAATATGCTCGCCAACAGATATTTCCACTTCCGCATCAAAGCCTATAATAATATTTTCATCCGGATTATCAACTGTTATCTGAACCTGAACACCTGCACCAGCCTGTGTTAAGCTTGAAAGACCGCTTATACCCATTGATGAACCAACAGAATCAATAATAGAAGAGCTTGAGCCGCCTGTTGCAACAGGATCCTTGCTGATAACCTTACCGGTATATTCGCCATAAGCAGTTTTTATCTTTGCAGGCATATCAACCTTAACCTTATGAATATCATATTCGCCAAGTGAGATTGTTATAATCTTATTATTCATATTCTGAAGCGTAATTCCGTTTGCAAGAAGAGAAGTTTGCTCTTCCGGGAAAATATTGCATTCGGTAATCGTGCCGTCAAATGCAGCTTTCCAGCCTGCTGCCATTTCCTGCTGCGCATCCTGAAGAGAATTCAAAGCGCCCCTTGTTGTATTCATCAATTCCTTTTTTGCAGAAACAAGATTATCGGAAGCTAATGAAGAATACATCTGCTCCTGTGCATAATATGCAGCAAGCATAATCTCATTGGCTGCAAGCTTTGATTGGGTTGAAGATACGGCAGCCATAACAGCCTCCATATCATTAATATCAATACCTGCAATTACATTAGGATCTATCTGAACATTGCCCGGATTTGATGGGAAAAGATTTGATGGCAAATTCGAAGGAAGATTTGATGGCAGAGTGATTGATGGATTTGTATTGTTAGCTGAATTTGGTTGGGTTGTTGACGGAACAGAAGGACGAGTAGTTGACGAAGCCTTAGCAGTCGTTTTTTTGTTATTTGCTTCCTTCTGGAGCTTCTTGTTTTCCTTTTCAAGCTCGGCAATCTTTTTCTTCGTTGCAGCAAGATTTTTCTTTGCTTCTTTTTGCGCAGCAAGAGATTCATTATAGCTTGCCTTTGCTTGATTATATGAGGATTGCATCTGCGCTATCTGAGAATCAAAGCTTGATGTATCAAAGGTTGCAAGCAAATCGCCCTTTTTAACCTTATCGCCTACTTTTACTTTAACCTCTTTAACAGTTGCAACAGCACCAACCTTGTATTCCTTTACTGCACCGGAAGACACCTGACCCGTTGCTGTTACGGTTTCATAAATATCGCTTGTTCCGACATTATAAAGAGAAACCTCTGTAACAGAATTTCTGATAGCAGTATACGCTATTGCCGATGATACTGCAGCGATTATTGCTACAATTACAACAGCAATAATGATTCTTTTCTTTTTATTCTTTCTTATAGTTGCCATCTTTCTACCTCTATAATATTTTAAATTATAATGATTCAGTATAGACTTAGTATAATTCCAATATGTATAAAAGTCAATAACTACAAGTAAATTGATTTGTAAACATTTAATTAATAAATCATTACCGAATTTATCTGCCTGCTTTTAATGCTCTTTGACCGATATCTTTTCTGAAATGCTTATTTTCAAAATTGATTTTTTCTACTGCTTTATAGGATTTATCCAAAGCCTCCTGAAGATTGGAACCCAAAGCAGTTACGCCAAGAACTCTTCCGCCTGCCGTTACAAGCTTATTGTCATTCAAAGCAGTACCGGCATGATAAACGATAACACCATCACACTGACCGTTTTCAAGACCTGTAATTTCAAGTCCCTTTGGATAAGATTTCGGATAACCGCCCGATGCGATAACAACGCATGCGCAAGCATCATCAGACCACTCAATATCCAAATCTGAAAGTGTTTCATTATTGATTGCTTCAAAGATATCCATAATATCTGTTTTTAAACGAGGAAGCACAACCTGCGTTTCCGGATCGCCGAAACGGCAGTTATATTCAATAACCTTGGGTCCCTTTGGTGTAATCATCAAACCGAAATAAAGGCAGCCCTTAAAGGTTCTTCCCTCTGCATTCATTGCTTCGATTGTAGGCATAAAAATCTTTTCCATACATTCTGCGGCAACATCTTCCGTGTAATACGGATTCGGAGAAACAGTACCCATACCACCTGTGTTCAGACCTTTATCGCCGTCCAATGCACGCTTATGATCCATTGAAGAAACCATTGGCTTAACGCATTTACCGTCTGTAAACGCAAGAACAGATACTTCGGGACCTGTTAAGAATTCTTCAACAACAATGTTATTTCCGCTTTCACCGAAGATTTTATCCTGCATAATTTCTTTTATGCCTGCTTCAGCCTCTTCAAAGCTTTCGGGAATGATAACACCCTTACCGAGCGCAAGACCGTCTGCCTTAACAACAGTTGGGAATTCATTCTTTTCCTTAACATAAGCAATTGCATCATCTGCATTGTCAAAAACCTTATATTCAGCTGTTGGGATATTATATTTCAGCATAAGATTTTTAGAGAAAACCTTTGATCCCTCAATGATTGCAGCGTTTGCTTTTGGTCCAAATGTTGGGAAGCCCTCTGCATTCAGTGCATCAACCATACCTGCAACAAGCGGATCATCCGGTGCAACAACAACGAAATCAGCCTTGATTTCCTTTGCAAGATTTACAACACCGTCTATATCTGTTGCAGAAACAGGATAGCACTCTGCATCATAGGAAATACCGCCGTTACCCGGGCAGCAAGCTATTTCCGTTACCTTATTAGATTCCTTAATTTTTCTGATTAAAGCGTGCTCTCTTCCGCCGCCGCCTACTACTAAAACTTTCATTGTAACTCTCCTTTAAAAAGCATTTTAAGCAAAGGGTACAACAACCCTTTGCTTAAACAAATTTATACATTTTTATTAACGATTCTTGTTTCTTCCTCGCCTGTTTCAAGATTGATGAAGCGCGTGAAAAGTGAAACCTTGTTATCTTCATTAAGGTTATTCCAGATTACGCTTGTCCATTCCTCAATATCATTTGTTTCAACAGCAACAGGCGTTGGCTCGCCTTCAAATGACGGGATAGGATTACCGTCACACTTATAGGTGTGGATAAAATGTGCAAGACCTGCTTCAGCAGGATATTCATAGAAAAATCTTAAGCACTGCGGCTTGCCCATATTGGATTTAAGAATAGACAAAACATAATCGCCGTTTGGCTTAACAACACCGGAAATTCTTGGTGTATAATTTGGCTCATCAGGCTCGAATTCACGGGTTAAAAGCGCATGACGATAACAATGACCGTCCTTCATAAAATCATAGATTGTATCTGTCTGATCGCCGTTTGTAACGATTGTTTTACCGTCAAGCTTCAAAACAGGATTATAAATGATAAGGCTTGGATCAACCATTTTGGATTCATCAAATGCCTTTGTGCGGATTCCGCCTCTGTCGTTTTCTTCAAAGATACGATTACGGCTGTTTTCGCTTCTGCCCATAATGAAATAAGCAATAGCTGCATTTTTGCCGTCTGGTGTTTTACCAAGCACAATACCTCTGCCCGGATATGAATTTGAAGATAATTCTTTTGCAATGTTTACAATTTCCATACTATCACCTTTTATATAATTTCTGTTTTATTTCCGTTTATTTTTATTCTGCCCTCACAGAAAAGAGAAACTGCTTTTGGAAGTATTTCCCATTCTGCCTGACGCATTACACGATATTGAAGAATATCCTCGTTATCGCCCTGTTCAACAGGAACAGCCTTTTGAAGGATAATAGCACCGCCGTCTGTTATTTCATTTACAAAATGAGCGGTAGCACCTGTTACCTTTACACCGCTGTTGAGAACAGCAGTATGCACCTTTTTACCATAAAAGCCATCTCCGCAGAAAAGAGGAATAAGGCTTGGATGAATATTTATAATTCTGTTTCTATATTTGCTTACAAGCTCTTCGCCAAGAATGGAAAGAAAGCCTGCAAGAACAATCAAATCAATATTTTTATCTTCAAGCACATCAAGAACAGCCTTATCATATTCTTCCTTTGAAGAATATTTTTTTCTGCTTACAACTGTGCTTGGAATACCTGCCTTTTCAGCTCGCTTAAGTGCATAAGCACCGTCATTTGATGCAAGAACAAAGGTAATCTTACCGTTTTTTATTTCTCCCCTGTCCTGCGCATCAATAAGCGCCTGAAGATTTGTTCCGCCGCCGGAAACAAATACAGCTATATTCATCATACTAATTCTACTCCCATTTCGCCTGCTTTGATTTCGCCGATGATTGCAGCCTTTTCGCCTGCATTGTTAAGAATAGCAACAGCTTCATCAGCCTTTTCCTTATCAACTGCGATAACAAGACCTGTACCCATATTAAATGTATTATACATATCATGCTCACTGATATTACCTGTTTTCTGAATCAAATCAAAGATAGGAAGCTTGAAGCATTTATCCTTTTCGATAACAGCTGTAAAGCCGTCTTTCAGCATTCTCGGAACATTCTCGTAAAAACCGCCGCCTGTTATATGAGAGATTGCATTCACGGTTACCTTGCTCATAAGCTCAAGGAGAGGCTTTACATAAATTCTGGTTGGTGTGATCAGCTCTTCGCCAAGTGTTTTTCCAAGCTCATCATAATAAACCTTGATTGTTTCTTCGTTGATATTGAACACTTTTCTAATCAGAGAAAAGCCGTTTGAATGAATACCGGAAGATGCAACACCAATAAGCACATCCCCTGCTTTAAGGTTATCGCCGGAAACAAGCTTGTCCTTATCGCCGATACCAACAGTAAAGCCTGCAAGGTCATAATCCTCATCCGGCATAAGACCCGGATGCTCTGCTGTTTCGCCGCCGACAAGTGCACAGCCAGCCTGAACACAGCCGTCTGCAACACCCTTAACAATCTGCTCTATCTTTTCCGGATAGTTTTTACCGCAAGCAATATAATCAAGGAAGAACAACGGCTTTGCACCGCTGCAAGCAACATCATTAACGCACATTGCAACGCAGTCAATACCGATTGTATCGTGCTTATCCATAAGCATAGCAAGCTTAAGCTTTGTGCCTACACCGTCTGTTCCACTAACAAGAACAGGGTTTTTATAGGCATTAGCCGCAATTTCAAACATACCGCCGAAGCCGCCGATACCGCCGATTACGCCCGGGATATTTGTTTTTTTTACATGAGATTTAATAAGTTCAACAGACTTATAGCCGGCTGTTACATCAACACCTGCTGCTGCATAGCTTTCGCTGAAACTTTTTTCCATAATGTATCTCCTAAATCAATTAAATTTCTTTTATTTTTTCCTGCAAAGCCTTATCCTTTTCGATAACGGCAGCAGCCATTTCTTTTCTCATATCCTTTAATTTCTGCATAAGTGCATCATCGCCTACTGCAAGAATTTCAGCAGCAAGAAGAGCCGCATTTTTTGCTGCGTTAACACCAACAGATGCAACAGGAATTCCGGGCGGCATCATAATTGTTGCAAGCATTGCATCCATACCGTCAAGCACCTTTGCTGAGCAAGGAATTCCGATTACAGGAAGCGTTGTTGATGCTGCAAGCACACCGCCAAGATGCGCCGCCATACCGGCTGCCGCAATGATTACACCAAAATTATTATCGATTGCTGATTCAGCAAAAGCCTGAGCCTCTTTCGGTGTTCTGTGTGCGCTCATAACTCTTACCTCTGTTTCAATATCAAGCTCTTTAAGCTGCTTGATTGCAGGGGTAACGATAGGCAAATCGCTGTCTGAGCCCATTATAATTGCAACTTTTTTCATATAAATGTCCTCCGCCTTTTATTTTTTTATATTTTACAATATACGCCATTCTTTTTCAATAGATACGGCGCAATTTATTTTATAAGTTCGGAAATATATTGTATAATATTTTTAAAAGAATTTGTAACCTTTTACGAAGATGTATCGTTACTAAAGTGAAAGGACCTTTCAAGAGCCAAACAGAATAAGGTGGTGACTTAATGAGTGAGAATGAATTTATAACAATCGTGAAACGAAACAATCAGCGAATCTATCTTATTGCACTTTCCTACACGAAAAATAACACAGATGCAGAAGATATTATGCAGAATGTTTTTATGAAGCTGTGGAAGCATAGCAAGCCGTTTGAGGATGATGAACACATTGATAAATGGCTTACAATCGTTTGTATAAATGAATGCAGGGATTATATTAAAAACCCTTTCAGAAAGCGAAATGTGCCGATAGACGAGGCAATAAACCTATCTGCAATGGATAAAACAGAAAACATAGATTTGTTCAAAGCCGTTATGTCACTGCCAACAAAGGAACGAACGATTATTCACTTGTTTTACTATGAGGATATGAGCATAACTGATATTTCGGATATCTTAAAAATAAAAGAGTCGGCAGTTAAAACAAGGCTGTTTCGTGCAAGGCAAAAACTAAAAACACTTTTAGGAGATGAATGGAATAATGAATGAAAATAAATATAAAGAAACTTTCAAGACTGTTGTTCCTTCCGAAGAGGCAGTTGAAAGAATTTATGAAATGACAACGGATAAAAAGAAATTCAGCTATAAAAAAGCTATAAGGCGCGTTGCCGCTGCTGCTATGGCGTTTATACTTGTTATAGGCGGAGGGTTTGGAATTGACCTTATTGCAAAAACAAATCATGCTGATAATACTCTTGGTATCTATATTGCTTATGGATCTGAAAAAGAATTAGTTCAATTAGACAGTAAAAGTGCCCCCCGAATGTTTTACAGACTTTACACACACAAATACAAAAACGGATATAATGAAAAAGAGCACAAAGAATTTCGGGCTCAATACGAAGAAGAAATTCAACAACAGCTCTCTATCACAAGAAAATTTGATCAGCCGGTAGCTTCAAGCTATGGACCTATTACAAATGAGAATGGCGAAATAATCGGAGAACAATACAGTGTGAATTGTGGAAGCTTCGTATTAGATATTGATGATTATTCAAAAGTCGATAAAATTACTATTGAGGATAGCAGCAAATACGGAAAAATAATAGCCGATTTGATTACTAAAAAGCCAAAAGATTTTGATGAAGATAATAGCGTTTTTATGGAACCAGATGACATTGGCTTTGGTAATATGGTTTCACAAAGTGAAGCTACTGATAAACCTGACTGTCTTTATGAAGATCGATTTAATGATAAGGTAGTCATTACCGGCGATGAATTAAGATTTAGCCGTGACAGCGGACTATGCACATTAGGTGTTGGCGAAAACGAAATCAACACAGGATATGATATTTATTGGAACGATGTATTCGCTTGGAGATATTATGATAACATAGATTTCAATATAAAAAAGGTTAAAGGCTCAATCGTTTTTACAGTTGATTATATTGACGGAACTTCCGATCAGTCAACAGTAAATTATCATTTTGATAAAGACGGATATATGATTTTATCAATGGATTAATAAATACAGCAACACCGCAGGAGGTAAAATTCCTGCGGTGTTATTTTTCGGTTCGTCGGGGACGCCGAACCCTACGATTATTAAATAGGTTTAAAAATTTGTATGACAAAAGGACACTGATTTCTCAGTGTCCTTTATTTTTATGATTGTATTATCTTCTTATACAAGCTCAATGATGCACATTTCTGCTGCGTCACCACGACGAGGGCCTGTTTTGATAATACGGCTGTAACCACCGTTTCTGTCTTCATACTTTGGAGCAATTTCATCAAAAAGCTTTTTAACTACATCTTCCTTAGTTACATAAGCAAGAACCTGTCTTCTTGAATGAAGGGTATCGTTTTTACCGAGAGTAATCATCTTCTCAGCCATAGCACGAACTTCCTTAGCTCTTGTAACGGTTGTTTCAATTTTGCCGTTTTCTAAAAGATAAGTAACCATACCTCTGAGCATAGCCTTTCTGTGGTCAGTAGGTCTGCCCAATTTTCTGGTACCTGGCATAGAAATTCCCTCCTTTAGTCCTCTTCACGATTCAGTGTAAAACCAAGAGTTGAGAGCTTTGCAATAACTTCATCAAGGCTCTTTTTACCAAGGTTTCTAACTTTCATCATATCATCTTCGGATTTACCGATTAAATCTTCAACAGTATTAATACCTGCTCTCTTCAAGCAGTTGAAAGAACGAACTGAAAGATCAAGCTCTTCAATAGTCATTTCAAGAACCTTTTCTTTACCGTCATCATCCTTTTCTACCATAATTTCCTTGCTGCCTACTTCTTCAGAAAGGTCAACAAAGAGCTTAAGGTGATCATTAAGAATTTTTGCTGCAAGTGAAGCAGCTTCATCTGCCGGAATTGTGCCGTCAGTTTCAACATCAAGAACAAGCTTATCGAGATCTGTCTGCTGTCCTACACGAGTGTTCTCAACAGTATAATTAACCTTGAGAACAGGAGTATAAATGGAATCTATAGCAATAGTTCCGATTGGGAGATCCATTAACTGCTTGTTTCTGTCGCAAGGGACATAGCCTCTGCCGCTGTCAGCAGTAAGTTCCATAATAACGCTTGCGCCTTCATCAAGATAAGCGATGTGAAGATCCGGATTAAGGATTTCAACATCAGAGCCATGCTCGATATCGCCGGCTGTAATTTCTCCCTCTCCATGCGCTTTGATATAAAGAGTTTTTGCGCTTTCATCATGTATTTTAAGAATAACATTTTTAAGATTAAGCACAATCTCTGTTACATCTTCCTTAACATGAGGAATTGTAGAAAACTCGTGTAATACACCATCAATCTTAACGGAAGTGATTGCATAGCCCGGAAGAGATGAAAGAAGAACTCTTCTCATACCATTACCGAGAGTTGTTCCGAAGCCTCTTTCAAGAGGTTCAACAACGAACTTGCCTACGCTTCTGCTTCCCTGAGTAGATAACTCTACTATATCGATATTAGGCTTATCAATTTCTATCATTTAAAAGCCTCCTAAATTATTTTTTGTTGCACTAAATAAAAGAAATGATCAACTATTATTTAGAGTAGAACTCGACAATAAGATGCTCTTCAACAGGAGTTGCGATTTCTTCTCTCTCAGGAGCTCTCATAATCTTAACTTCCATAGCACCCTCGTTCTTTTCCATCCACATTGGAACAGGGCGAGAAGCATTAGCCTCTGCGATTGCCTTGTACTCATCTGTAGATTTGCTTTTTTCTCTTACAGCAACAACATCACCTGCAGAAAGAAGATAAGATGGAATATCAACCTTGCTGCCGTTAACGGTGAAATGTGCATGATTTACAAGCTGACGAGCCTGAGCTCTTGAGCTTGCAAAGCCTGCTTCGTAAACAACATTGTCCAAACGGCTTTCGCAAATCTGAAGAAGATTTGTACCGGTTACGCCGGCTTTTCTTTCAGCCATAAGGAAATATTTATGGAACTGACCTTCAGCAATGCCATAGTAACGGCGAGCACTCTGCTTAGCGCGAAGCTGAAGACCATATTCTGAAGTCTTTTTGCGGTTTTGACCATGCTGACCAGGTGCATATGAACGACGGTCAAAAGCACATTTACTTGTATAGCATCTGTCACCCTTGAGGAAAAGCTTTTTTCCTTCACGGCGGCAAAGCTTACAAGCAGGTCCTGTATATCTTGCCATATCAAGTAACCTCCATTAAATACTATACGCGGCGTCTTTTTGGCGGACGGCAGCCATTGTGTGGAATAGGAGTAACATCTTTAATAAGAGTAACGCTGAGTCCAACAGTTTCTAATGCTCTGATAGCAGACTCACGGCCAGCTCCCGGTCCCTTAACGTAAACTTCAACAGTTTTCATACCGTGCTCCATAGCAGCCTTAGCAGCTGTTTCAGCAGCTGTCTGAGCAGCGAAAGGAGTTGATTTTCTTGAGCCTCTGAAGCCCATTTCTCCTGCTGATGCCCAAGAAACAGCGTTTCCCTGCATATCAGCAATAGTTACGATAGTGTTGTTGAAGGTTGACTGAATATGAACTGTACCACGCTCAATGTTTTTCTTCTCACGGCGTTTGCGAGAAGTTGTGGTCTTTTTTGTAGCCATACTTGTTTCCTCCTACAATTATTTCTTCTTGTTTGCTATGGTCTTTTTAGGACCTTTTCTTGTGCGTGCATTGTTCTTAGAAGTCTGTCCTCTAACCGGAAGACCCTTTCTGTGACGAATGCCGCGGTAGCAACCAATTTCTATAAGTCTTTTGATATCGAACGCAACATCTCTGCGAAGGTCACCTTCAACAGTTACGTTCTTTTCAATGTAATCACGAATTTTAGAAACCTCATCTTCAGACAAATCTCTGCAGCGAGTGTCTGGATTGATTCCTGTTGCTTCGATAATCTGAGTAGCTGTTGTTCTGCCGATACCATAGATATAGGTAAGTCCGATTTCTACTCTTTTATCATTAGGTAAGTCAACACCTGAAATACGTGCCATTTTACAGTTTACCTCCGATTCTTAGTTCAGGATTAGCCCTGACGCTGTTTATGCTTTGGATTTTCACAGATAACCATTACTTTTCCATTGCGCTTTATTACTTTGCATTTATCGCAAATTTTCTTAACAGAAGGTCTAACTTTCATTTTGAATATCCTCCTTAAAATTACTTTGAACGCCAAATGATACGACCCTTAGTGAGATCGTATGGAGACATTTCAATTGTTACCTTATCACCGGGAAGAATACGAATATTATTCATACGAAGCTTTCCGCTGATATGGGCTAAAATAATGTGATTATTCTGAAGTGATACCTTAAATGTTGTGTTTGGTAAAACCTCAATCACGGTACCTTCAACTTCAATCATATCTGACTTTGACATCATTATACCTCGCTATATCTAAATACGATTAAGATGTTTTAATTTAACTGGAATCACATCGCGGCGTAATCGCCAGCAATTGATTGCAAACATCAGATTCTGGTCATTATTACAGGGCCGTTAGATGTTATTGCAATCGTATGCTCAAAGTGAGCAGCCAATTTGCCATCTGCCGTAACAACAGTCCAGCCATCTGATAATTGTTTTACCTTATAGGTTCCCTGATTGATCATCGGTTCAATTGCCAATGTCATTCCGGGTAACAGTCTGATACCACGACCTTCGTGCCCGAAGTTAGGTACACTTGGATCTTCGTGAAGCTTTCTACCCACGCCGTGACCTACGAAATCACGAACAACGCCATAACCGCGTTCCTCGCAATACTGCTGAACTGCATGACCTATATCGCCGATTCTGTTGCCCGGTACAGCCTGCTCAATACCTTTATAAAGGCTTTCGCGGGTTGTATCAATCAGCCGCTTTGCTTCGGGAGAGCAAGTCCCAGCCACAAATGTTGCAGCATTATCGCCGTTATATCCATTCTTTGCAGCACCGAGGTCTATGCTTACGATATCACCCTCTTGAATGATACGATTTGCTTTCGGTATACCGTGGATAACTTCATTATTTATGGAAATACATGCGGTAGCAGGGAAATCATACAGCCCAAGGAAGTTCGGAGTAGCTCCTCTCTTCTTGATTAAATCATAAGCAATTTTATCAATTTCCTTCGTGGAAACACCGGGCTTAACAGCCTCGCCTGCCACCATTAATGCTTCAGCTGATATCTGGCAAGCTTCTTTCATAAGCTCCAGCTCTCTGCTGCTTTTAAGCACTACCATGTTAATCCTCCAATGCCTTAAAAACGAGAGCAGTAGTATCTGCTACTTCTTCCTGTCCTTCAACAATAACAAGCTTGCCGAGGTTGGAATAGAAGTCCTTAAGAGGTTCAGTCATTTCATGATATTCAACCAATCTTGCCTGAACTGTTTCAGGAGCATCGTCTTTACGCTGAACAAGTTCGCCGCCGCAAGCATCACAAACACCTTCAACCTTTGGCTTTTTATAAAGCATATGATAAGAATTTGCACACTTTGAACAAACACGGCGACCGGACATTCTTGCGGTAATTTTTTCATCAGGTACTTCAATATCAAGCACCTTGTCGATTGCAATACCCATATCTTCCAAAGCCTGAGCCTGTGGAATTGTGCGTGGGAAACCATCAAGAATGAAACCATTTTCGCAATCTTTTTCTTTTAATCTATCTTTGATAATTCCGATAACAACCTCATCCGGAACAAGCTGGCCAGCCTCCATATAGGATTTAGCCTTGAGTCCCATCTCCGTGCCGTCTTTAAGAGCAGCACGAATGATGTTTCCGGTTGAAATAGCCGGGATACCATACTTTTCAACGATCTTTTCTGCCTGAGTGCCTTTACCAGCACCCGGAGCACCGAGAAGTATTAATTTCATAAAAACTCAACCTTTCTTATTAATCAAGGAAGCCCTTATAATGACGCATCATCATCTGTGATTCAAGCTGACGAACAGTTTCAAGAGCAACACCGCACATAATAAGTACGGATGTACCGCCTAAAGTAATAGACATACCGCCGTCTTTTCCGTCCTTCGTAAGAGGAGGAATAGCTGCATCACAAATAAGTGACCAAATGATCGGGAAGAGTGCAATTACAGCGAGCATAAGAACGCCGATGAGTACAAGCCTCATAATAACTCTGAAGATATATTCAGAGGTTGGCTTACCAGGACGGATACCCGGGATTGCACCATTGTTTTTACGAAGGTTATTTGCCATTTCTATAGGATTATACTGAATTGTGCTATAGAAATAAGCAAAGAAGATTATAAGAATGAAATACATTCCTGCGTACCACCATGAGTCGCTCTGGAAAGCATTAAAGAATTTTTCCCAGCCTGTTCCTTCATACTTATCAGGAGAAAGGAACATCTGAACAGTTGCAGGAAGAGAAAGAATTGAAGAAGCAAAGATGATTGGAAGTACGCCGCTCATATTAACCTTGATTGGCATATGTGTTGACTGACCGCCATACATCTTACGACCAACGACTCTCTTAGCATACTGGATTGGAAGTCTTCTTTCAGCATTATCCATAAATACGATATAAGCAATCATTAATACGAATAATACCATAACGGTTGGTACGAGAATTTTATAAACAAATCTACCGGTATCGAGATACTGGAATAACTGTTTAATTAAAGTTGGGAAACGAGATACGATACCTGCGAAGAGGATGATTGAGATACCGTTGCCGATACCATCAATTGTAATCTGTTCACCGAGCCACATTATGATAGCTGTGCCGGCAGTTAAAACTGCAATAATAACAAACGCCTGGAATACAGCAGCGAAGCCCTTAAATGCAACACCGTCAGCATCTGTCATAAGGTAGTTATTTGCACGAAGGAAGAAATAGTAAGCAAGTGACTGAAGAATTGCAAGAAGAACTGTTACATAACGCGTAATTGAAGCAATCTTCTTTCTTCCCTCTTCTCCCTCTTTCTGAAGTCTTTCCAAAGCAGGAATGGCAACAGCAAGGAGCTGCATAATAATTGAAGAGTTGATATACGGGGTGATTGACATAGCGAAGATTGTTCCGTATGTGAACGCACTACCCGTCATAAGACTCAAATAAGTTAAAATTGTATTACCCTTACCGATATCAATTTCATCAACGATATCAAGGAACGGAACAGGAATAACTGAACCTATACGGAAAATAAGGATAATGAATGCTGTGAAAAGTATTTTTTTCCTGATATCAGGAACTCTCCATGCATTAACGAGGGTTTTTATCATTTAGAGCACCTCCGCCTTGCCACCTGCAGCCTCAATTTTTGCTTTAGCTGATTCACTGATTGCAGCAACCTTTACAGTTAATGCCTTAGTGATTTCACCTTTGCCAAGAACCTTAACACCGTCAAGTTCCTTTTTAATAAGTCCGCAAGCTTTAAGACTATCAGTGTCAACAACAGCACCGCTTTCAAATCTTTCTTCAAGTGATGAAAGATTAACTACAGCGTACTCTGTTCTGAAGATATTATTAAAACCTCTCTTTGGTAAACGTCTCTGAAGAGGCATCTGACCACCTTCGAAGCCAGCCTGACGGCTATAGCCTGAACGAGCCTTTGCACCCTTATGACCCTTACCAGCAGTTTTACCTTGACCTGAACCAGCACCACGACCGATTCTCTTAACAGCTTTCTTAGAGCCTTCAGCTGGAGAAAGTTCATGTAATTTCATTTATCTGCACCTCCTCTTAGCCTTCTACAACTTCAACAAGGTGAGAAATCTTTGTGATTTTACCCTTTGTCTGAGCATTGTCCGGCTGAACTGTTTCATTGCCTATTTTACGAAGACCAAGTGAGTGGGCGGTGGCAATCTGGTCTTTTTTGCTACCAATTAAGCTCTTAACAAGCTTGATTTTAATATCTGCCATTTTCCACCCTCCTTATCCGAAAATTTCTTTTGTTGACTTACCGCGAATAGCAGCTACTTCTTCAGCAGTGCGAAGCTGAGCAAGTCCGTTCATTGTTGCTCTTACTACATTGTAAGGGTTATTTGAGCGAATAGCCTTAGCACGGATATCAGCGATACCAACTGTTTCTACAACAGCACGAACAGGACCGCCTGCGATAACTCCGGTACCTTTTGGAGCCGGCATAAGTAATACTTCGCCTGCACCGAATTTACCCTTAACTTCGTGAGGAATTGTTTTTCCTCTTAATGCAACTTTGATACAATTCTTTCTTGCATCTTCGATACCCTTACGGATAGCATCAGGAACTTCACCTGACTTACCTACGCCGAAGCCTACAAGACCATTTTTATCGCCAACAACAACAAGAGCTGAGAACTTATAAATTCTACCACCCTTAACTGTTTTGGAAACACGATTAATGGTAACTACTTTTTCTTCAAGTTCCATTGAAGATGTGTCAATCTTTGCCATAAAGTATTTCCCTCCTTCGTTAGAACTCAAGTCCGCCTTCACGAGCGCCGTCTGCTAATGCAGCAACGCGTCCGTGATAAACGTAACCGCCACGGTCAAATACGCATTTTTCAATGCCCTTTGCCTTAGCTCTGTCTGCTAATGTTTTTCCAACAGCCTTAGCTGCTTCTGTATTTCCGCCATACTGTGTGAAGTCTTTTTCAGTTGTTGATGCCTGTGCGATTGTAACACCTGCAACATCATCAATAAGCTGAGCATAGATATTGCTGAGGGAGCGATATACATTAAGTCTTGGACACTCAGCAGTACCTGAAATCTTTCCACGCACTCTCTTATGACGCTTTTGTCTTGCCTTATTGGCATCTTGTCTTGAAACCATAGTAATTCACTCCTTCCTTTATTTCTTACCTGCTTTTCCTTCTTTACGGCGAATATGCTCTTCAGCATATTTAATGCCCTTGCCCTTATAAGGCTCCGGTGGTCTCTTTTCGCGAACCTGAGCTGCGAACTGACCAACAGCCTGCTTATCAGCACCAGAAATGATAATCTGAGTAGCAGATGGACATTCAACCTTAACTCCCTCCGGAGGAGTCATAATAACCTGATGAGAGAAACCAAGGTTCATAACAAGGTTTGAGCCCTGTAACTGAACACGGTAACCAACACCATTTACTTCAAGAACCTTCTTGAAGCCGTTTGTTACACCTTCAACCATATTAGCAATAAGGGAACGGGTAAGACCATGAAGAGATCTGTTTTCCTTATTGTCGTTTGGTCTTGAAACATTTACCTCGCTGCCATCAACACTAACGGTAATATTTGGATGCTTATCCATAGTAAGAGTACCATTTGGTCCTTTTACGGTTACAGTGTTGCCGTTGATTGAGAAATCAACGCCGGCAGGAATAGCGATTGGCTTTAAGCCTATACGAGACATCCTAACTGCACCTCCTTACCAAATAAATGCTAATACTTCGCCGCCAACATTCTGCTTGCGAGCTTCTCTGTCTGTCATTATACCTTTTGAAGTAGAAATAATAGCTACGCCAAGACCTTTCATTACCTTAGGCATATCTTCAACATTTGAATAAATACGAAGACCTGGCTTAGATACTCTGCGAAGGCCTGTAATAACCTGTGACTTACCCTCACCATACTTGAGAGTTGCACGGATAACGCCCTGCTTTCCATCTTCAATTACTTTATATCCTTTGATATATCCTTCATCAACAAGAATCTGAGCAATTGCTTTCTTCATGTTAGACGCAGGAATATCTACTGTATCGTGTTTTGCTGAATTGGCATTACGAATTCTTGTAAGCATATCAGCGATTGGGTCTGTAATATGCATTGATATTTCCGGCTTATAGAGTTTGAAAGCTCAGTTTCTTACCAAGAAGATTTTGTTACACCCGGAATCTCGCCCTTATGAGCAAGTTCACGGAAGCAGATACGGCATACGCCATACTTACGAAGATAAGCATGAGGTCTACCGCAGATCTTACATCTGTTGTAAGCTCTTGTTGAATACTTAGCAGGCTTAGCTGCTTTAACTTTCATTGATGTTTTAGCCACGATATTCCCTCCTTATCCTGCAAATGGAGCGCCTAATAATGTAAGGAGCTCTCTTGCTTCTTCATCTGTATTTGCTGTTGTAACCATGATAATGTCCATACCGCGAACCTTATCAATCTTATCATAATCAATTTCAGGGAAAATTAACTGTTCCTTGATACCCATAGCATAGTTGCCACGACCATCGAAAGAGTTTGGATTAATTCCTCTGAAGTCACGAACTCTTGGAAGAGCAAGATTGAAGAATCTGTCAAGGAATTCATACATCTTGTCGCCACGAAGAGTTACTTTAACACCGATTGGCATACCTTCACGAAGCTTGAAGTTAGCAACAGACTTCTTTGCACGGCAGATAATCGGCTTCTGACCTGTAATAATACCAAGGTCATTAATGATAGCATCTACTACCTTTGAATTTTCACGGGCTTCACCGCAACCAACATTAATAACAATCTTGTCAAGCTTTGGGATTTGCATAACAGACTTGTATTCAAACTTTTTCATTAATGCAGGAGCGATTTCGCTCTTATAGGTTTCTTTTAACCTTGCAGCCATTGTTATGTTCCTCCCTTACTTAAAATTCATTACCGCATTTCTTGCAAACACGGCTACCATCTTTATGTCCTACACGAACTGCTTCGTTACATTTAGGACATACAAGCTGTACTTTTGAAGCATAAAGAGCTGATTCAACTTCGATAAGTCCGCCCTGATCGCCCATCTTACGAGGTTTAACATGCTTAGTTACTTTGTTAACATTCTTAACGATAACCTTGCCCTCTTTTGGACTAACAGCGAGAACTTCGCCCTTAACGCCCTTTGATTTACCGCTGAGAACCATTACGGTATCTCCGGTTTTAACAAACATTTTACTCATAATTCAGCACCTCCATTAAAGTACTTCCGGAGCGAGAGAGAGAATCTTCATATAATCCTTATCACGAAGCTCTCTTGCTACGGGACCAAAAATACGGGTGCCACGGGGAGTTTTATCTTCCCTGATAATTACGGCAGCATTTTCATCAAAACGAATGTACTGACCGTCGTCACGACGTACACCTTTAGTTGTACGAACGATGACTGCTTTAACAACTTCGCCTTTTTTAACAACGCCATTTGGAGCAGCCTTTTTTACGCTTGCAACAATAACATCGCCAATGTTGGCATATCTTCTTCCTGAGCCGCCGAGAACACGAATGCAAAGAAGCTCTTTAGCACCTGTGTTGTCTGCAACTTTAAGACGACTTTCCTGTTGTATCACAGCATTTTCCTCCTTCGTACTGCAAAATAACACTTTGCATCTTGCAGTTATTATTTTTTAAACTAATTATTAAAAGCTTGTAATTCGCAATGATTACTTTGCCTTTTCAATGATTTCAACCACACGCCATCTCTTGTCCTTGCTCATTGGGCGAGTTTCCATGATAAGAACCTTATCGCCAACACCGCAAGTGTTTTCTTCATCGTGTGCCTTATACTTAACTGTACGGTTGATGATTTTGCCATAAAGTGGATGACGAACCTTGTCTTTAATTGTTACAACAACAGTTTTTTCCATTTTATTGCTTGAAACAACACCAACTCTTGTTTTTCTGAGGTTTCTTTCGCTCATAATAAACTACCTCCTATCTTAAGAATTTGAGCCAGCAAGTTCGATTTCGCGTTCAACTGTTTTGATACGAGCGATATCTTTCTTAACTGCTTTTATTCTCATAGGGTTATCGAGCTGATTGATAGCCTGCTGGAAATGAAGATTAAAAAGCTCTTCTTTAAGCTCTGCAAGCTTTGCTGTACGCTGTTCTGCGCTTAAAGCCTTAATTTCTGCTGCTTTCATTACTGCTCTCCTCCCTCTTCTTTAACGATGAATTTGCATTTGATAGGAAGCTTGTTTGCTGCAAGACGCATAGCCTCGCGAGCAACAGTTTCATCAACGCCTGCGAGCTCAAACATAACTCTGCCCGGCTTAACTACTGCTACCCAGTAGTCAACATTACCTTTACCTTTACCCATACGAGTATCGGCAGGTCTTGCTGTAATTGGCTTGTCAGGGAAAATCTTAATCCAAACTTGACCGCCACGCTTTGTGTAACGGGTCATGGCAACACGGGCAGCCTCAATCTGAGCGGCTGTAATCCATGCAGGCTCTGTAGCCTGAAGACCAAACTGACCGTATGTTACTTTGTTTCCTCTTGTAGCCTCACCGGTCATACGACCTCTGTGCTGCTTACGGTGTTTTACACGCTTAGGTAAGAGCATTACTGATTTCCTCCTTCCTTACGATTATCCCTACGGCGATTGTTGTTTGTTCTTCTTCTTGGAGCCTTATTTCTTGACTCACGAAGAACTTCGCCCTGATAAATCCAAACCTTAACACCGATACGGCCATAAGTTGTAGCAGCTTCTGCTGTGCCGTAGTCGATATCAGCACGGATTGTCTGAAGTGGGATAGTACCTTCTTTATATGTTTCAGAACGAGCAATTTCTGCTCCGCCGATACGGCCTGAAACCTGAATCTTAATACCACGAGCACCAAGTCTCATTGTATTACGGATAGCCTGCTTAACAGCACGGCGGAATGCTACACGCTTTTCAAGCTGCGTTGCAACACTCTGTGCAACAAGAATTGCATTAAGATCCGGCTGCTTGATTTCGATAATATTAATGAATACCTCATCAACGCTTTTGCCTAATTTCTTAGCACAGATAGCTTTAAGCTTTTCGATTTCAGCACCCTGCTTACCGATAACCATACCCGGCTTTGCGCAATGGATGTTGATTCTTACACGCTTAGCATCTCTTTCAATTTCTACTTTTGGAACACCTGCGCTCTTAAGAGTGTCAAGGAGATACTCACGAAGATTATGATCATCAATAAGAGTATTTGCAAAGTCACCCTTTTTTGCATACCAGCGGGAGTCCCAGTTTTTGATAACACCGATTCTTAAACCGGTTGGATTACATTTCTGTCCCATCTAACTTTTCCTCCTGCTTAGTCTTCCATTTCCTTAACGGTAATGGTAATGTGTGATGTTCTTTTATTAATTCTGTAAGCTCTGCCCTGCGCTCTTGGCTGAATTCTCTTAAGAGTTGGGCCTGCAGTTACATTGCAGAAACTTACATATAATCTTGATACGTCCATATTATTGTTATTCTCAGCGTTAGCCATAGCTGATTTAAGAACTTTCATAAGAGGCTCTGTTGCAGCTTTTGGTGTGTACTGAAGAATAGCCATTGCCTTATCACAAGGCTGATTTCTGATTAAATCAAGCACAATCTGCACCTTGCGTGGAGATATACGAACGTATGTTGCTTTAGCTGTTGCTTCCATAGTTTAAATCTCCTTTCGCTTATCTTGATGTTTTTGCGCCTGCATGGCCGCGGAATGTTCTTGTTGGAGCAAACTCACCGAGCTTATGACCAACCATATCCTCTGTTACATATACAGGAACATGCTTTCTTCCGTCGTGAACAGCAAATGTGTGTCCTACGAATTCAGGGAAGATTGTTGAACTTCTTGACCAGGTTTTGATAACCTGCTTGTCGCCCTTTTCGTTAAGAGCCTCAACCTTTTTGAAAAGACTAGCTTCTACATAAGGTCCTTTTTTAGTACTTCTACTCATTTAATCTTCTCCTTTCTTCTTATTTGCCGTTGCGGCGTCTTACGATCATCTTGTTAGACGCTTTTTTCTTATTGCGTGTCTTGTAGCCAAGAGCAGGTTTACCCCAAGGAGTAACAGGTCCCGGTCTACCGATTGGTGATTTACCTTCACCACCACCGTGTGGATGGTCATTCGGGTTCATAACAGAACCACGAACTGTTGGACGCCAGCCCATATTACGCTTACGGCCAGCCTTACCGATTTTAACATTTGCATGGTCAGTGTTACCAACAACACCAACTGTTGCCATACAATCACAAGGAACATTGCGAAGCTCGCCGGACGGAAGTCTGAGGAGCGCATATGGACCTTCAAGAGCCATAAGCTGAGCGCTGTTACCTGCTGAACGAGCAAGCTGAGCACCTCTGCCCGGATAAAGCTCTACATTGTGAACGATTGTACCAACAGGAATGTTCTTAAGAGGAAGAGCATTACCTGCAACAATATCTGCATGAGGGCCTGCAACAACTGTTGCGCCAACCTTAAGACCTTCAGGAGCAATGATGTAGCTCTTTACACCGTCTTCATACTGAATAAGAGCAATATGAGCTGAACGGTTTGGATCGTATTCGATTGTTTTAACCTCTGCAGGAATATCGAATTTCTGTCTTTTGAAATCAATAACACGATATTTTCTTCTGTTTCCGCCACCGCGATGACGAACAGTGATTCTTCCGTAAGAGTTACGGCCTGATTTTTTGCTGATTGGTTCAAGCAAAGATCTTTCAGGAGCAACTTTTGAGAGGGAAGAATAATCTGTAACCGACATATTTCTTCTTGAAGGAGTAGTCGGCTTATAATTCTTTATTGCCATAATTATTTCTCCTTTCCGGATAACTTTGCGATGAGATGGCACTCATCATACCTCATCATCCGAAATATTCTCATTTTCGCTATACTATTATATATAAGG
>JAIDLO010000192.1 GCA_029050995.1 Eubacterium sp.
AATATAATCTCATCAAATATGATTTCTCGGACTTGGTTTGCGATGTTGTTCATCTGCTGAGCCCAAAGCATTTGATTTTCTGCTTTGAGTTGTTCGGTTATACCTTGCTTTGCTGTGAACTCTTTTATGAGCTTATCATACATTTCCTTTGCCTGCTTATCTATTGTTTCAAGATGATTGGCAAGAGTCATTTTACATAGCATTGAGTAATAGATTGTAGGATGAAATTCACGCAGATAATTTGCGTGACGGTGTCCCCATATTCCTATTTCTCTTTTGGGTTGATTTGTGTCTTTGAAATCAGGATAATTTAGTCCATCAATTTCAACATATGTAAGATTGTTTTGCACTTTCAAGTATCATACCTCCCAGTAAATTATTTTGTGTGTAGAAAATGCATATCGCCATAAGATAACCTCAAATATCTTATGGTCTAAGTATAGCATCTACAGGTGCCATAGCGGCGCCCATATTATTTGCATCTGTTATACCCATATCGCAGATTGTGCCGATTGACACGGCTTTAATCTTTATACCCTCGCCCATTTTTGATATAACGGCAGAGCCTGCGCCTGTTACCGTCCACTGTGCACACGGCGGTCTTTGACCGCCATATTCAAGCGGAAAGCGAAACTGCCTTTCAGACGAGCAAAAATGGCTTGAAGTGGCTGCAACAACGCAGCTTGCCCCTGCATCAACAAGCATTGAGCCAACGCACATAGAAAGCGCCATTGTTGAGCAAGCACCATAAAGCCCGATTGACGGAATCAGCAAATCCTTAATCGCAAACGCACTGCCCATACACTGATCCAGCAAATCTCCGCTTAAAATAAAATCAACATCACTTGGGCTGATTTTTGCATTTGTTATTGCACGGATAATAGCATCATGAAGCATTGCTGATTCCGCAAGCTCATAAGACTGCTGCCCCATTGTTGTATCTTCAAAAATTGCGTCAAAATCGGAAGCAAGCGGCCCTTCGCCTTCTTTTTTTCCGCAAACACCTGCCGAGCCTGTTATAATCGGCGGATTTTCAAAAAATATTGTTTTTCCTTTTATGTTCATTAGAAACACCTCAGTATTATCTTTACCGAAAAAATTGCAATTATTGTTTGCTTTTTTGAAAATTTGTGAGATAATAAATATAGCCAACCAAGAGTCGAACCCAATAGCCTAAAATAATCAGCTTTCCGCACCTAACGCCATTTTTTGCCTTGATATACGGCAGTATACCTGCGTCAAAGAAATGACGCTATGCACAAAAATCTGATTATTTTAGGTGCTACGCAGTTTAGCTTTAGCAATTTTGTTCAAAGACAAGGCAAAAAACGCAGGAATACTTTGCGCATTCCGAGGCTTTTTAACGCAGTATTTGGGCACAAATTGCAAAGCTAAACCTTATTTTGTTCAACTCTTGTTTGGCTAAAGTAATGAACAGGAGAAAATCATGCAGAATTTTCATACACATACCTACAGATGTCATCACGCAAAAGGAACAGACCGAGATTATGTTGAGGCAGCAATCAAGGCAGGATATACCGAAATCGGTTTTTCAGACCATGTTCCGTATCTGTTTCCGACTGATTATTATTCGGATTTTCGTATGAAGCCTGAGGAAACAGAAGAATATGTAAGCAATATCCGTGCATTACAAGAGGAATATAAGGATAGAATTACAATTCGTCTTGGCTTTGAGGTTGAGTATTATCCACAGCTTTTTGATAAGCTACTTGCTTTTTTAAAGCAGTTTAACTATGACTATCTTATTTTAGGTCAGCATTTCATAGAAAATGAATATGATGAAAATTCATTTTACAGCGGACACAAAACAGATACTGTGAAAGTTTTAGACAAATACATAAGCCAAACCTTGGAAGGCTTAAAAACAGGCGAGTTTTTATATTTTGCCCATCCCGATTTAATTAATTACACAGGCGACAAAAAAATTTACGAAGAAAAAATGAGCGAATTTGTTAAAGAGCTAAAAAAGCTCAATATTCCGCTTGAATGTAACTTTTTAGGCTTCTGGGATAAACGGCATTATCCGAATAAAACATTTTGGGAATTTGTTGCACAAGAGAAAAATCCTGTTGTGATCGGGCTTGACGCACATCAGCCTGAAGTTTATCTTGATAAAACAAGACTTGATAAAATGAAAAAGTTTCTTGATGATTTGGGCATTGTGCCGATTGAATATTTAGATATAACAAAATAACAAAAAGCCATTGATTATGCAATACAGCATTCTCAATGGCTTTTTGTATTTAATCATCAAGTATAAATAAATCATCAGGCGTACAATCCAGAATTTCACACAGCTTTTCAATCGTTTCCAACTGTAATCC
>JAIDLO010000193.1 GCA_029050995.1 Eubacterium sp.
ATCATTATGCACGATAACATTCTTAATTGCAAGCATTATTCTTGAAAGTTCGCCGCCCGATGCAATTTTTGCAAGCGGTTTTGCAGGCTCGCCGGGGTTTGTTGAAATCAAAAATTCTATTTTATCAAAGCCGTTTGATGAAAGCTTACCCTTTTCAAACTGAACAATAAACTTGATCTTCGGCATATCAAGAAATTCAAGCTGGGCTTTAACGCTTTCTTCAAATGCTTTAGCAGTTTTCTTTCGGTATTCGGAAAGCTGCTCTGCTTTTTTCATAACCTCATCAAGAAGCGCATCATATTCAGCAGTAAGCCTTTCCAGCTCATCATCATTAAACAAAACAGCATTTCGCTTTTCTTTTGCATTTTCAAGGAAAGAAAGCATTTCTTCCTCGGTGTTGCCGTATTTCAGACCAAGCTTATAAAGCAAATCAAGCCTTTCCTCAACCATCTCTCTTTCGCCTTCATCAAAGTCAAAAGAAGCTATTTCCGAGGAAATCAAATCCTTAACCTCTTCTATTTCTTCACAAATATCATTCAGCTTGGCTACTATTTTTTCAGCACCATCTGATAAGGAATTGATAGCAGAAAACTCTTTTGCCGCAGAGGCTACAAGCGTTGATGCACCATTTAATTCATCATCCCCGCTCAAAGCCATATTTGCATTATTGAGGGCAAGAAGCATTGCTTCACTGCTTTCAATAAGCTTTTTCTTTTTGAGAAGTTCGGCTTTTTCGTTCGGCTGAATATCAGCATTCTCAAGCTCTTTGATCTGATATTCAAGGAGTTCAAGCACTCTATCCTTATCTTCTTCATCATCCGTTAATGCTTTCAGCTTTCTGCGAACGGAAATCAGCTTATGAAAGCTCTCTTTATAATCAGAAATAATTTCGCTGTTATCCGAAATCATATCAACAAACTGATAATGCAAATCGGGGTTCAAAAGCGACTGGCTGTCGTGCTGACCATGAATATTAACAAGCAGCTGACCGATTTCCTTTAAAATAGAAACCGTTGCAGAAGCTCCGTTTATTTTACATATGGATTTTCCTGCTTCTGTAATCTTTCTCGTTAAAAGAAGAGAATTATCTTCCTCTGCGGAATATCCAAGCTCTTCCAGCTTATTCTTTACACTCTCGGAAATATCTTCAAACAAAGCAGAAACAAAAGCAAAATCAGCACCATGACGCACCAATTCACGGGAAGTACGCTCGCCGAGAATTGCATTAATTGAATCCACAACAATGGATTTACCCGCACCTGTTTCGCCTGTTAATACATTAAGCCCATTATTAAATTCTATCTGTGCCTTTTCAATTACGGCAATGTTTTCAATACTAAGCGTTTTTAACATTTAATAATTTCTCCAAATTATCTGTAAATACTTTTGCTGCATTTTCGGTTTTACAAAGAACAAAAATCGTATCATCCCCTGCTATTGTTCCGACAACCTCATTCCATTGCATAGAATCAATAGCCGCACAGGCAGCACCCGCCATTCCCGAAAAGCATTTAACACAAACAATATTCATCGCATTTTCTACACTGATTACAGAATCAATAAATATGCCTGATGCTCTTACAGAAACAGAATCCGAATTGTTCTTTTTGCCTGTTGAATAAACATATCTTCCGTTTTCGGAAAGCTCTTTAACAAGCCTTAATTCCTTTATATCTCTTGAAATGGTTGCCTGCGTAACCTCAAAGCCGCTTTCAAGCAAAAGAGCCTGCAAATCTTCCTGTGTTTCAACATCAAGATTTCTTATTATTTCAAGTATTTTTGCCTGTCTTCTTTTTTTCATTTTACAATAAGCCTTTCTTTGTAATAAAAAATAATTCTAAGCTCTTCTTTCAATAATCTTCTTTTTAATGACCTCATAAAAATTATCCGGCTTAACCTTAACAAGCCTTGCTTTATATTCAGAAATAGAAACAGCAACCTTTGTATCGGTAGAAACAGCAATCGGCTCTTCGCCGTCACAGGTTAATATTGCATTATTCATAACATCACTTGAAATCTCAACAAGCAAGGTATTATTACTGCCCACTACTATGCTTCTGTCCATCAGCGAATGAGGGCAGATTGAGGTTACCTCAAAGCAGTTTAAATCGGGGCTTAAAACAGGACCTCCCGCCGCAAGGCTGTACGCAGTTGAACCTGTTGGGGTTGAAATAATAACGCCGTCTGCACGGGTTGTAAGAAGCTCTCTGCCATTGCTTGAAACCTGAATATCAATCAGCCTTGCAAAATCCCCTCGTGAGAAAATTGCATCATTCAGGCAATGAATCGTTTTGACAGTTTTGCCGTTTTCAAGAATTTCAGCTTTAATCATCATTCGTTCATCAAGCTGATATTCGCCTTGCACAACATTTTTTAAGAGGCTAAGCTCATTTCTTTCTATACCGCTCAAAAAGCCAAGCCTGCCGCCGTTAATGCCAAGTGCCGCCTTGCCAAGAATTGCAGCCTTTTTAGCAATTTTCATTGTTGTTCCATCGCCGCCGATTACAATTGCGATATCACATAATTCCATAATAGAGCTGCCGTCTGCAAAATTGGAGCAGGCATCCGAAATGACATCTTTATACTTTTCTTCAAAATAAACAACACAATCTGTTTCATTTAAAACAGACAGCATATCTCTTGCAATCTTTTCCGTATCGCTGTTATTCAGATTTGCAAAAACTGAAAAAATCATAAAAGCTCCTCGTGTGACGCATTAACAAGTTTTTCGGGATTAACCGATGAATCAATCGTAGGATGTTCTTCTTTACAAAGATAGATTAAATATTCAATATTGCCCTCAGGTCCTTTAATCGGGGAGAACTGAAGACCCTTAACTGAAAAGC
>JAIDLO010000194.1 GCA_029050995.1 Eubacterium sp.
GGAATATATTTTCCGCCTAAATCCTTTTCCATTGAAGAAAGAATATCGTGGCTCTCATCATAAAGTACAAGGCCTTTCATTTTGAAGCCTTTGTTTTCTTCATTTATCAGCTTGTCTGCTTCAATATTTCTATCCGCAGATAAAACAGCTCTTGCCGCGTGCATATATAAAACACCTGCAGGAATTCCGCTGAATTCACTGCTTTTATCATTACAAAGCGTAAACAAATAAACAAACATCTGAAGATTCAAGCCGTAAATGATATCTGAAAGTGCAAATTTTTTATTGCCGGACTTATAGTCAATAACCCTTATATAGCGTTCGCCGTTTTCATCAAGAACATCAACACGGTCTACCTCTCCTCGAATCTGAACAGTTCCGCCGCCTTCAAGATCAATAACTGCAGGCTTAACATCGCCGTCCTTATCAATATTCAGCTCAAATGCTTTTGCCTCAAATTCGCTCTGCGCAAATTCAGCGGCAAGCCTTGAAACTACGCTGTAAAGCATTTTGGAAAGTCTTAAAAACTGATAGGTAAAGCGGGCTGAAAAATCATCACTGCCTCCCATTTCATTCTTTAAATAATAACGCAGATACTTATCAACAACAATTCTTATTTCGCCGTCATTCATTTTACCGAGTTTTTCCGAGCCTATCTCGCCGATCAGTTTTTCAAGCACATAATGGATGACCGTACCCGTTCTCATAGCATCCATTTCCGCCTTTTGACGCGGCTTTGCCATAAGACCGAATTTGCAGAAATATCTGAATCGGCAGTTAAAGAAATCCTCTAGTCTTGAGGCAGATAAATACATATCCTTTCCGAAAAGATTTGTTGACAAATTGGCATTATCTATTTTCATATCCTCATTTTCGCAAAGCTTTTTAACGGAGCCGAAACGGACATCTTCTTTGAAATATTCCTTTAAGCTTTCGGAAAATTCCGTATTTTCGTTAAACCGTTCTGCCATAAGCTCAAAGGCAGAGGCTTTGCTTTCAACCAAATCAAGATCCGGTATATCCGAATATTTAATTTCTTTGATATTCGGAAAAAGTTTTTTCAACGAGGTTACAATAATAGACGGTGTAGGATTTTTTCCGTTTCCAAAATATGTAACAGTTAGCTTTTCGCTCGCAACGCTTGCTGCCATATAAGCAAAATAGCGTTCCTGCAAATTAAGCGTTTCGCCGAAAGAATAAAGCTCTAAATCATTATTGCTCAAAATCACTCTGTCATTTTCAGATAATAAGCCGCCGCTTGAAACAGCCTGCGGAAATTCGCCTTCATTCGCACCGAGAATATAAACGGCTTTCGGATTATCCGCTCTCATTCTGTCTGCCTGCCCGAATTGAACATTATCAAGACCTTGCGGCAATACACCCAAATCCTCGCAGGAAATCATTATGTTAAACAGGGAAAGATAATCTTTTACAGAAATTTCTTCATCCTGCAAAACAACGGCAAGCTGATTCAGAATATTCATTAAAATATCCCAGACTCTTCCCTGCTCTTCGGCAAGAATGCTTTTACCGAAAGAAGAAAGTGTTTCAGCAATATCCTTTAAATGCTTATTCACATGAAATGAAATTAAAGCATTATAGATAGCCGCACCGATATCCTTTGCATTTTTTACCTTTAATGCATTCTTAAAATGATTTAATTTCTCAAATAGATAGCTTCTTGATTCGTTGATTCTATCAAGTTTCTTTCTGTCACTCTCTGTTATTTCCGAGGCAAAGCCTTTTGTTGACGCTTCAAAAGCATTGCTCCATTTTTTAACGCCGTTTATATTCCAAAGATAAATATAGTTTTCAAGATTGCTTATGCTTTTAGAATCCAAATCTGTTAAACCTGTTTTGGAAAGGCTTAATATATCCTCAGACTTAAAAGAATAGATTACCGTTCTTAAAAGATATTGAACAAACACCATTAACGGCTGGGTATTGATTGGCTGGCGTTCATCATCATAATAAGGAATCTGATACTTTCTGAAAGCATATACAATTTCATTTGCATACAAATTTGTATCACGGCAGATCACGGCTATATCTTTAGCTTTTCTGCCGTTTCTTAATTCCTTTTTGATCTGAAGTGCTATGTAATCACATTCGTCTGAAACACTTTTAGCAGAATAAATTTGAACAGCATCACTTTTATTCTCAAATGTATAGCTGTCTGCTGAAAAAAGATGCTTTTCACAGCATAAAAGAGCCTCATTATCTGTTCTGTAATTTTTATCAAGCTGAACGATATCAACTGCTATACCATTCTTTTCAGCAATGCTTTTTAAAGTTTCTGCATTTTTATTTACATAAGAAAAAAGATTATATTTATCCTTGCTTCCGAAAGAATCTGTTGCAAGCGTTATGGTTACATTTTTCGCATTTGTAATGATAAGCTCGAGTATTTTGTACTCATTCGCAACAAAGCCGTTGAAACCGTCTATAAACACATTTCGGTTTTTGAAGTAATCCGTGTTTACAAGCTTACTATAAAGCCTTGTAAGCTCGTCTGAAGCATCATAATACGCACCATTCAAAAAGCCTTCATAGGCACTTATAATTCGGCTCATATCAACCAGCTTTAAGGAAAGAATTTCCCTGTCTACCTTTTCAGAAACAACGGAAAGATTCTCTGCGCTTATATCACAGGATTTCATTTCATCATAGATTTTAACCATAGAGGTTATAAAGGATGATGAATTCG
>JAIDLO010000195.1 GCA_029050995.1 Eubacterium sp.
ATGCCTTCCAACAGGAAGGAGGTGTTTCAACAATGGAGTTATTTATTTCCTTTATGCTTTCTGTTCTGGCAAGTGTAGTCGCCTACTACATATGCAAATGGCTCAATAGAGAGTAACATCACAACGAGCCTTGAGGTATTCGCTCATTAAAACGATAGAAAACCACGAGTTGCCGCTCGTGGTTTTCGCCTTTTTAGGTGCACAACAATGTCGTACATTTATTTCCTTTATCTGCATTATAGCATATGCATTTTTATTTTGCAAGTGAAATTTATGAGAGAATATTTTCACGCCGCAATGCTATATTTAACTCTCGTTAATTGAATCTTAATTACAATCATTATTATTTGTTTTCTGTGGATAATATGCCGGGTCTTTTTTGATTTTGGATTTGATGACCGAGAACATGATGATTGCAAGGAGTATGCAGGCAAGGTCTGCGGTTGACTGCGCATAAACGATACCGTTGAAGCCAACATATTTACTCATTACAATAAGGAACGGCAGGAAAATCAGTCCCTGTCTGCCAAGGGAAAGCACAAGGCTTGGAATGGATTTGCCCATTCCCTGGAATGCAAAGTTATAGGTAAACAAAATACCGATAAACGGACCTGCAATATTCAATCCGCGAAGAATTTTTACGCCGTATTTTGTTACAAGCTGATTTCCTTCTCCATTGAAGAGATTGATAATCTGTGGGGTAAAGATGAAATAAATGATTGTTAAAACAGTGCCTATAACAAAGGTGCAGAGCATTGTAAAGCGCATTGTTTTTCTGAGCCTGTCCATATTCTTTGCGCCGTAGGAATATCCAATCAGCGGCTGAATACCGATACCGATTCCCATTTGAACGAAAACAATAAGCATATTAACCTTCATTGCTATGCCGAGAGCGGCGATAGCTTCTGAGCCGTAGTCCTCCATAAAATTATTTAAAATAATATTTGAAGCGCTCATTAAAATATTATTGATTGCAGCAGGAATACCGATTGGTATAACATTTCTTGCAATACCCTCTCTTACAGAGAAGCGGGCAGGATTGCAGGATAAAATAGAATTGCCACGCATCAGATAAATTGCATAGTAAACAACGGAAGCAACATTGCCGATCACAGTTGCAATAGCGGCACCGCCAACGCCCATATGCAGCGTTAAAATCATAATAGGATCAAGGATGATATTTGTTATTGTACCAATCATCATACCAACCATAGATTCCTTTGCGCCGCCCTCGCCTCTTACAAGGTTGCTTGCGGTTATGGAGGTAACAATCATCGGTCCGCCGATTGCGATATATTTCAGATAATCATAGCCGTAATTATAAACTGCATCGTTTGTTGCGCCGAGTGCATTGATAAGCGGTTTGATAAAAATTAAAATCAGAGCAAGAACAATTATGCCTGAAAATATGGATGAAAAAATAGAAAATGCACTTATTTTTTTAACCTTTTTGTGCTTTCCCTCGCCCATAGAGCGAGAAATGTAAGCCGAGCCGCCAACACCGAAAATATTTCCGAATGCAACGAAGAAAAGAAAAACAGGCATTGTTATGGAAACTGCTGCTGTTGCATCCGTGTCTTTCATAAGGGAAACAAAATAGGTGTCTGCCATATTATAGATAACATTTACGATACTTGAAAGTATAGACGGAACCGCAAGCGCCGCAACTGCTTTTGGTATTGGATATGAAGAAAATATTTTTTCTCTTTTTTCTGTAGATGCCATTTTTAGTCCTCCTTTTAAATTTAAAATTACAATAATTCTGAAAGCTGCGCGAAATCATCCATTGTAAAGTTTTCAGCTCTTGATTTTTCATCCTTGCCGATTGCTTTAAGCGCCTCGCTGATTTTGGCTTTTGAAACGCCGAGTCCGTTTGAAAGGCAGTTGATTGCTGTTTTTCTTCTTTGAGAAAATGCAGCCTTAACAATTTTGAAGAAATGCACTTCATCTTTAATTCCAACGGCAGGTGTTTTCCTTATTTTAAGCCGGATTACTGCGCTGTCTACCTTGGGAGCAGGGTAAAAGCAGTCTTTTGTAACCTCAAAAAGCATTTCTGCTTCTGCGTAATAGTTTACTGCAACGGTAACTGCTCCGCTTTCTCTTGAGCCGATTTCGGCTGTCAGCCTTTCGGCAGCCTCTTTCTGCACCATAACGATAATTTCGTCAATCGGCAGCTTTTGCTCAAGCAGGCTCATAATAACGGGGGAGGTTATATAGTAAGGCAGATTTGCGCAAACCTTAACGGAATGCATATCGCCGAGCTTTTCTTTTATAATTTCGTGTAAATTGAGTTTCAGAACATCGCCCTCAACGATTTCAAGGTTATCAAATTCGCCAAGTGTTTCTTTTAAAACAGGGAAAAGCCTTTTATCAAGCTCTATGGATACGACCTTTCCGCAAACCTTGCAAAGCTCCTTTGTAAGCACGCCGATACCCGGTCCAACTTCAAGCGCTCCTGTTTTATCATCGGCAGAAAGTGCCTCTGCCATAGCAGGACACACCTCGGAGTCTATGATAAAATTCTGACCAAGTGCCTTTGAAAAGATAAATCCGTGAGAGGTCAATATTCTGTTTACTGTGTTGTAATCATATAAATTCATTTGTTATACCTCAATTCAACCGCATATTCTAACATATTCAAAGTTTTTTTGCAAATATAGTTTTGTGATAATTTGTGAATTTTTATAATTAATGCTTGACAAATATTGTATCCGTATGTAAACTATTGCTTAGTTAACTAATGTTAGGCACATAACATTTTATAAAAGGGAGGTTTTGGTGTGCATAAAGATTGTGAAAAACACTTTCCATTGTTCCCGACAGTTAATTATCTTTCTAAAATCGGCAAAGATAATTTCCGCTCCGTATTATCCGAAAACGGTGTGTTTCAGGGGCAGGATGAAATTCTGTTTTTGATTATGCACAAGGAGGGCTTGAAGCCGTCTGAAATTGCAAAATATCTTCATACAAGCCTTGCAAGTATTTCCGTATCCTTAAAAAGGCTTGAGAAGCAGGGCTTTATTGAAAAGCGAAATGATGAAAATGATGCAAGAATAAGCCATATATATATAAATGAAAAGGGCAGAGATGCGCTCAGAAATATTCACGAAAAGCTGTTTGATAATCACAAAAAAATGCTTCTTGGCTTCAGTGAAGAAGAGGTAAAGCAATTAAGAGGTTATTTAGACCGTATTATTTATAACGCAACGGGCGAGGCTGATTATTCTTACAAACGCCCGCATGATTTTAAAGGAGATGAAGAAAGTGACAAATAAAAAAGAAAAAAAGAAGAGCAAAGCAAAGCTTATGAAATTCTTAAAGGGCTTATGGTTTGCAGCAATCGTAGGCTCGCTCGGTATGGTGCTTGAAGCTTCGTGCCCGCTTTATCTGCCGAAAATTATGGGCAGAATTATTGATAACGGCGTTACGCCTGTTATTAACGGAACAGTAACTGCGGCAGACGGCAGAGCTTATGTTTTAAAGGAAGCCGTTATTATGATTATCGTTGCGCTTGTTGCAATAGCCGGCGGTATTACCTGTATGAAGCTTTCTTCTGATGTAAGCCAGAAATTTGCTGCAAGAATCAGAAATGCAATGTTTAAAAAGATTTCATCCTTTTCTTTCAAGAATATTGATGAATTTTCAACAGCCTCCCTTACAACAAGGCTTACAAATGATGTTACAATGATTCAGAATGTAACAATGATGATTTTGCGTATGCTGATTCGTATGCCGTCCTTGCTGATTGTTGCATCCTTTTTTGCAGTTTCAATCAATGCAAGGCTTGCTTCCATGCTTCTGTTTGCGCTTCCGTTAATTCTGATTGCCGCAGGCGTGGTTATGAAGGTCGGCTTTCCGATGTTCAGAAAAATGCAGAAAAAAATTGATGCATTAAATGGAGTTGTTCAGGAAAATCTGATCGGCATAAGAGTTGTTAAAGCCTTTGTTCGTGAAGAGCACGAAAAGAAAAAATTTAAAATTGCAAATGATGATTTATCAAGAATGGGTGCAAAGGCAGCAGGCATGATTATTCTTGCAATGCCGCTTATGATGCTGATTTTCAACCTTACACTTGTTACTGTTATTTACAGGGGCGGTGTTTCAATCAGCATCGGCGAAATGTCTACAGGCGATCTTATCAGCTTTATTTCCTATGTTATGGAAATTCTTATGAGCATTATGATGGTTGCTATGATGCTTGTTATGGTTGTTCGCGGTAAAGCGTGCGCTGACCGTATCAAGGAAGTGCTTGATGCAGAGATTGATATTGTAAATAAGAATGAAACACTTAGCGCAGATAAGCGCGGTAAGGTTGCGTTTGAGCATGTTAATTTCAGATATTCAACCCAGACAGACGGCGATGATATTCTGAATGATATCAGCTTTACGGCTGAGCCGGGGCAGATTATCGGCATTGTCGGCGGAACAGGCTGCGGTAAATCAAGCCTTGTTTCGTTGATTCCAAGGCTTTATGATGCAACAGGCGGTAAGGTTCTGATTGATGGTGTTGATGTTCGGGATTATGATATTGAAGAATTGAGAGAGCTGATTGGCGTTGTTCTTCAGAATAATGTTTTGTTTACGGGCACAATAAAAGAAAATATCCGTTGGGGCAAAAAGGATGCAACGGATGAGGAAATTATAGCAGCCTGCAAGGCAGCACAGGCGCACGATTTCATTATGCGCCAGCCCGACGGCTATGATACAGTTCTTGCACAGGGCGGCTTAAACCTTTCGGGCGGACAGAAACAGCGTTTATGTATTGCCCGTGCTATGATTAAAAAGCCGAAAATTCTTATTCTTGATGATTCAACCTCTGCAGTTGATACTGCAACAGAGGCTAAAATCCGCAATGCCTTTTATAATGAGCTTAAAGATACAACCATATTCATCATTGCGCAGAGAATTTCCTCTGTTAAGGATGCGGATGAAATTCTTGTTATGGATGACGGCGAGATCAAAGGCATTGGCAAGCATGATGAACTTATGGAAACAAATGAGATTTATCAGGAGATTTACCATACACAGCAGAAAGGAGTGATTGAATAATGCCGGGACCGCACGGAGCACCGAATGGTGGATATGTAAAACCGAAGAATGCGAAGAAAACCGTAAACAAAATGCTTGAATACATCGGAAAAAGCAAGTATCTGCTTATTTTAGTTTCCTTTACGGTAATTGCGTCAACAATCTGCTCTGTTCTTGCATCTGCAAGGCTGCAGCCGATTATTGATAAGGCAATCTATCCGCATTTTGATAAGGCAGAGCTTATAAAACAGCTTATCATTCTTGCTGTATTTTATGTTACGGCATCTGTTTTGAATTTTGCGCAGAGTAAAATTATGGTTCGTATTGCTTACAAAACCTCAAACACAATCAGAAAGGATTTATTCAATCATCTTCAGACACTTCCGTTAAGATATTTTGACAGCAAAACACACGGCGAAATTATGAGCCGTTTTACAAACGATGTTGATAATATGCAGATGATGCTGGAGCAGTCTATTGTTCAGCTTGTTTCATCCGTATTTACAATGATCGGCATTGTAGCTATGATGATTTATTTCAACTGGCGTTTGTTCCTGATTATGATTGTTTTCCTTGGACTTATGATTTTTGTTGCCTCAACAATCGGAAAGAAAACAAGAAAGTATTTCCAACTTCAGCAGAAAAACCTTGGCGAAATGAACGGCTTTATTGAGGAAACCGTTGAGGGGATGAAGGTTGTTAAGGTATTCAACCACGAGGAAGAGGCAAACGAAGATTTCCAGAAGCTGAACGAGAATTTCAGAAAAAGCGCAACAAAGGCAAATTTCTATTCGGGCATTATGGGCCCCTGCTCTGCCGGTATTAACAACACGGCTTATGCGGTAATAACAATTATTGGTGCGCTTCTTGTTATTGCAAATCCGCTTACCTTTACAATCGGTAAGCTGACCTCATTTTTAACCTATACAAAGCAGTTTTCCCAGCCGATTAACCAGATTACAAACCAGATGAACACAATTTTTTCTGCCCTTGCAGGTGCAGAGCGTGTTTTCGAGGTTATGGAAATGGAGCCTGAGGTTGACGACGGCACAGTTACGCTTGAAGAAAAATTTGAAGACGGCGAAAGAAAATGGTATTGGAATGATAACGGTGCATTAACGCCTATTAAGGGAAATGTTATTTTTGAAGATGTAACCTTTGGCTATGTTCCTGAAAAAACAGTTCTTAAAAACATCAGCCTTTATGCAAAGCCGGGTCAGAAGATTGCGTTTGTAGGCTCAACAGGTGCAGGCAAAACGACGATTACAAATCTGATTAACCGCTTTTATGATATTCAGGACGGCGTGATTACCTATGACGGCATAGATATTAAACGCATTAAAAAGGATGATTTAAGAAAATCACTTTCCATTGTTTTGCAGGATACGCATTTGTTTACAGGTACTGTTATGGATAATATCCGTTACGGCAGGCTTGATGCAACGGACGAGGAATGTATTGCTGCTGCAAAGCTTGCTTCGGCGCACAGCTTTATACGCAGACTGCCGAATGGATATAATACTGTTATTTCGGGCGACGGCGATAATTTATCTCAGGGACAAAGACAGCTTCTTGCGATTGCAAGAGCAGCGGTTGCAAAGCCGGCTGTGCTTATTCTTGATGAGGCAACCTCTTCTGTTGATACAAGAACAGAGCTTCATATTGAGCATGGTATGGATAGATTAATGATTGGCAGAACCGTTTTTGTTATTGCCCACAGACTTTCAACAGTCAGAAATTCAGATGCAATTATGGTGCTTGAGCACGGCGAAATTCTTGAACGAGGCAACCACGAGGTGCTTCTTGAGCTCAAGGGCAGATATTATGAGCTTTGCACAGGCAAGGCAAAGCTTGCGTAAATAAAGGAAAAATCCTCCCTCAACTGAGGGAGGATTTTTTTCGGTGCGTCGGGGACGCCGCACCCTACGAATTGTTTGTAGGGGATGGCGTCCTCGACATCCCGTTTTAATTTGTTTTCATCGTATCAACAAGCAAACAGCAAACGAGATATCGGCTTTCTTTATCCCCTGTTACGCAGGTTGAGAGTACCATAATTTTGCTGTTTTCATTCAATTCTTCAATGTTTTTACGAACATTTTTATTGTCGCTTTCCGGATTCAAAATCATCTGCTGGAATTCGGCAAGATTTTTCTTGTCTGAAAAATCATTTGTATTCATAATATGCCTGTCATCATATTTAAAAGCGGAAATGATTCTGTAGGTAAGCTTTTTTTTCGGAGTATAAATCCAAACAAATTCGTGCTTATCAAAAAAGTCCTTATCCTCAAATTTATGAAGCGTTGTAAACATACTGTCGCCAAAATTATTATGACCGTAAACAAGCGTTACAGGGTCTTTAAAATCTTTTTTATTGCAGGCTTCCGTATAAATTGCGCCGCTTTGAAGATAGGATTTATCCATTGCACTGTGCGTTAAATAAAATGCATTGTCCTCTGCACTGTGCTGTGCAATCGGATAATCAACCTTTGTATCATCAATTTTTATCCAGGCATAAATTTCATCATTGCCCTTAAGCAATGTATCAAAATCAATCGGGTTATATGCTGACGGTTCATATTTATTTGTAGGGTTGGTTGGTATTTCCTCATATTCTCTGCCAGCCGCATATTGATTATAGAAAAAGACAGCAAGATAAACAGCAGCTGAAACGAAAACAACTGCTGCAAGTATAAAGAGTATTTTGTTTGCTGTTTTGCTTTTTTTCATTCGTTTTACCATTAGATCGGTGCGTCGGGGACGCCGTACCCTACGCTTTCTTTTTCTTATTACGGACTACAATCATAAAGATCATGCCGATGATACCGCCGCCTGCGTTCATCATCATATCAATCATTGTATCAACAAGGCCGACATAGCCGTATTCGCCGTGATACTTTGATAAATCAAACATAGCTGTTTCGGCGCCCTCTTTGGCAAGCTGCAGGTTTGTTCCGTGCAGGGTATCCATAAGAAATTCGTAGAATTCCCAGCCAACGGCAATGGAAAGCGCAAACATAAGTGCAAAAATTGCAGCAAGCGTTGCGGCACATTGCCCCTTTTTGCGCTGAATGATGCAGGCAAAATCATATCCGAATGCGGCGCAGACAAAGCCTGAAAGGCAGTGCATAAAGTTATCAAACCAGGAAACGCTGTCAAACAAACCGAAATAAGAGCCGATGACGATACCGATAAATATGATTACATTCAGCAAGGTCTGAGAAAGTGGAGGCACCTCTTCAATAAAAGAGCCATTTCCGAAAATCTGAAACATATCCCATAAATGCGTAAATATAAAGCAGAAAACGGATTCAAAGCCCATTACAAGATCGCCGTGTATGAATGAATATACTGCACAGATTATCATTGCAAGGCGGACTATCAGCCAGAATACAAGCTGCGCCTTCGGGATTTTATGAATCGGATCTTTTTTTATTTTAAACGCCATATTTTAAACTTCTTTCCATTTAGTATACTCTATATAAT
>JAIDLO010000196.1 GCA_029050995.1 Eubacterium sp.
CCGATGGAATCAACAAATACACCACCACCGTATGGAGCTTTGTTTTCATAAATTTTACCGCCGGTCATGTTGAAATAAGAAGGAATATCAACCGAAGTGGCGCAAATATACACGCCGCCGCCAAATGTGCCTAAGTTTCCGGAAATTTCTCCGCCGAACATATTAAATGTAGAACTGGAAACGGTCACTGCTCCGCCATAATTTCCATTTGTTTGTGTATTATCCGAAATACGACCGCCATACATGTTGAATGTTGCACCAGACCATACTGCTACGCCTGCAGCATAACCATAACTGCCTGATACGCTGCAATTTGTAATCTCTCCTCCAAACATATTGAAAGTAGCTCCATCAGTAGCGACACTAACAGCACTGCCAACAACTATTCTTGGGGACGACGGCCTAATGATCGAGTTATCTCTTAATGTTACACCGTCATACATATTAACCGTTCCGTAAGTTATAGAAATCAATTCACGCCAATGTGTTGTATCGTTTCCCATGATCGTTAATCTATCTTCGCCGTCCGGACTTCCGAGATTCAAGGTTGCATCATCAGTCAAATTTATAGGTTGAGCCGTTTTGAATCCGGTGGTTATAGAATGCCCGTTTCCGAGAATCGTAACATTGCATCCTTTAAAATGAACTGTATCCCTTGATTGTGGGGTTTGGGGAGCGTTAAGCTCAATATCATCAGTCAGGCTTAATATATAATTATCTCCGGTATTGTTTATGTCATCTACCGTATCACGGAACTCCTGTTCGGTACTGACATAGATCGTTGTTGCTTCATCCGCTTGAGTAATCACGCCACTGTTATTATTAGCAACTGCTACTGTACTGCCTGTAATAACAAATAAAGCACTTATTATGACTATCATTAAGTTCTTCAGCATTTTTTTCAGAATGGTTTTCATACAGCGTCCTCTTCCTTATCTTATAATTATATAAGAGTATTACTATTATAATATTATAGATATTATTAATATATTAATTATAAATATAAAGTGCAAGCCGTGTCAAGTTACTAATTTATGACATTTTTGGGGCTATCTATTATGAGAAATAAAAAAAGGACGACATTAGTCGTCCTTTTAATGTTGGAGGCACCACCCAGATTTGAACTGGGGATAAAGCTTTTGCAGAGCTCTGCCTTACCACTTGGCTATGGCGCCTAATATAATGGGCACTAATAATAGTGCCCGCTGGAGCGGATTACGAGACTCGAACTCGCCACCTCCACCTTGGCAAGGTGGCGCTCTACCGGATGAGCTAAATCCGCATATTGGTGCTTCCGGACGGAATCGAACCATCGACACGAGGATTTTCAGTCCTCTGCTCTACCGACTGAGCTACAGAAGCACATAGTGGCGACCCGGAACGGACTTGAACCGTCGACCTCCTGCGTGACAGGCAGGCGTTCTAACCAGCTGAACTACCGGGCCAGATACTGCATAAGATATTTCCTATGCAGAGTGGTGGGAACAACAGGGCTCGAACCTGTGACCCTCTGCTTGTAAGGCAGATGCTCTCCCAGCTGAGCTATGCTCCCGTTCATTGCTAACCGCAACGCTGATTATAATACTATATCTTGAAATAAATGTCAATACTTTTTTTGAATTTTTTTAAATAGATTTTTCAATTAAATTTTTTATATCATTCGGGCTAAAAGTATACACCTTATCGCAGAAATGACATTCAACTTTTGTATCTTCCCCACTGTCTGCCATTTCCTTTAAAGAATCAATACCTGTGGAAATAAGCGCAGCCTCAACCTTTGCTTTGGAACAGTTACATCTGTATTCCGAATTGCTTTCATCAAGCTTATCAATTTTAAGCTCTTTGAGTGCTCTTTTTGCAATATCATCAGCTGTCATTCCGCTTGAAAGCATCTGCGTTACAGACGGAATATCCTCTAACGATTTCTCAATTGCAGAAACAGTTTCCTCCGGACAGCCCGGCAGAAGCTGAATCAGAAATCCGCCTGAACAATTTACTGTTAAATCCGGATTTACAAGCACGCCTAATGCGCAGACAGACGGCGTTTGTTCTGATACTGCAAAATAGTTTGTAACATCCTCTGCAATTTCGCCGCTAACAATTTCTGTTGTGCCGATAAACGGCTCTTTGAGCCCGATATCCTTCATAACATAAAGGTATCCACTTGTGCCGACTGCACCTTTAACATCAAGCTTGCCTTTATCATTCAACGGGATTTCAACGATTTTATTCTGAACATATCCCCTTGCATTTCCCTCACTGTCTGATACTGCGATAAAAGAGCCTGCAGGTCCGTTGCCGTTCAATCTTAATGTTACGCTGTCATCCTTTCCTTTCAGCATAACGCCCATCATTGAAGAAGCAGTTAAAAGCCTGCCAAGTGCAGCGGTTACAACAGCTGACGGCTTATGGATATCTTCCATTTTTCTAACGATATCCGTTGTATCGGCACAAACGATAAAAGCACTGCCGTCTTCCGTAATATATCTTACAATTTTTCCCATAATGGTTACTTCCTTTTACATACAAAATAAAGCCTTTCAGAGTCCGTTTTCGGCTTATCAAATGTCAGATCATCATAGATACCTAAAACCTCAAAATACGGACTTAAAGAATCTAACAAAGCTTCAGTTTCAAAAGCTGTTTCGGTAAATTCTTCGGAATATCTGTCATAACTATTGCCATTATAAACAAAGAAATCCAGCAAAATCCGAACGGAATAATCATCAATCAGCTCATTATCCCAGGAAAGAAAATAGTTTTCTTCATCAAAAACAAAAGTGTTATTTGCTAAAACATTTCTATGCTTATAAATTGTATTCACATCAAAGATAAAAATTCCGTTTTCATTCAAAGAATTATAAACACATTCAAATGTTTTTCCTACATCCTTTAGATTATCAAGATGATTTAAACTATCCAAACAGCAAACACAGGCATCAACAGGTTCTGACAGCTTGAAATTCTGCATTTCTGCTTTCATAAACGGAATTGCTCCGTTTGCCTTATTATCAGCGATTGAAAGCATTTCACTGCTTAAATCAATGCCGATAACATTGTAGCCCTGTTCCTTGAGAAGCAGGCTCATTGTACCTGTTCCACAAGCTAAGTCTAGTATTGTAGATATTCCGTACTTATTAAAAAAGCCAGAAATGTACGCACTTCTGACTTTATAATCTACATTTTCTGTTAATTCATCATAATGAAGTGCAAAATAATTATACATCTTCATTTCCCTTTAATCTTTCAAAGATTTTATCGTAGCCGTCACAGCCGTATTGAAGGCTTCTGTTTACTCTGCTGATTGTAGCAGTAGAAGCGCCTGTCTGGCTTACGATATCTGTATAAACAGATTTTTCCGAAAGCATTTTTGCAACAACAATGCGCTGGCTTAAGGATCTTAATTCCTGAACTGTGCATAAATCTTCAAAAAAATCATAACACTCATCAATATCCTCTAACTGTAAAATAGCATTGAAAAGAAATTCAAGGTTTTTGTCATCTCTTTTAAGCGGCATAGTATCACCTCGCTGAATTAATAATGCTATTTTAACACATTAAAGCCTGAAAGTAAAGACAAAATCCCCGAATATTTCGGGGATTTAAAATTTATTCTTTGATTAAATCATTATAGAAATCAAAGCCGTCAAATGTAGCGAAATAATCTGTTGGTGTTTCAGCTCTTCTGATAAGCTTTGCTGTGCCGTCCTCCTGTAAAAGAAGTTCAGCAGATCTTAACTTACCATTATAGTTGTAGCCCATTGAATATCCGTGAGCGCCTGCATCATGGATATAAATGATATCGCCCATATCAATTTTAGGAAGTTTTCTGTCTATCGCAAATTTATCGCAGTTTTCACAAAGTGAACCTGTTACATCATATGTATAAGCCGGCTCTTCATTTTCTTTTCCAAGAACAGTAATATGATGATATGAGCCGTAAATTGCAGGACGCATAAGGTTTGCTGCGCAGGCATCAACGCCGATATATTCCTTATGAATGTGCTTTTCATTGATAGCTGTTGTTACAAGAGCACCATAAGGACCCATCATAAATCTGCCCATTTCCGTATAGATTGCAACATCATCCATTCCTGCAGGTCCGAATACCTCATCATAAACCTTATGAACACCCTCGCCTATTTTAAGAATGTCGTTTGGTTCCTGATCAGGTGTATAAGGAATACCAACACCGCCTGAAAGGTTAATGAAAGAAATCTTAACATCAAGTTTATTTCTTAAATCAACTGCAAGCTCAAATAAAATCTTTGCAAGCATTGGATAATATTCATTTGTAACTGTATTTGAGCAAAGGAAGGAATGAATGCCGAATTCTTCAACACCCTTTTCTTTCATAATACGGAATGCTTCATAAAGCTGCTCAGTTGTCATACCGTATTTTGCATCACCCGGGTTGTCCATAATACCATTAGAGATTTTGAACACACCGCCGGGATTAAAGCGGCAGCTCATTTTCTTTGGAAGCTTGCCGCAAGCTTTTTCAACAGCTTCAATATGTGTAATATCATCAAGGTTGATAATTCCGCCTAAATCGTTGCAGTATTTGAATTCATCAAGCGGTGTATCATTTGATGAGAACATAATATCTTCGCCAACAATGCCGATTGCTTTTGAAAGCATAAGCTCCGGCTTGGAAGAACAGTCGCATCCGCATCCGTATTCGTGAAGAATACTAATCAAAAACGGGTTTGGAGTTGCTTTAACAGCAAAGTATTCTTTAAATCCTTTATTCCATGAAAATGCTTTTTTTACATTTTCAGCATTTTCTCTTATCCCTTTTTCATCATAAATGTGAAAAGGAGTAGGAAATTCTTTAATAATTTCTTCCGCTTTTTCTTTTGTAAGAAATGGTTTCTTTGTGCTCATCTTTATATCCTCCTACATTTCAAGTGCTTTTTCAATAAGCCTTTTTATTTCATCAACACCCTGCCCTGTTATCGAAGAAAACGGTATAACAGGATATTCGGGGTTATTAAGTTCTGTTATGATAGATTGCTCTCTTGCAGCGTATTCTTTTTTCTTCAGCTTGTCCGCCTTTGTTAATACAACGATAAAAGGAATATTCATTTGCTCAAGAAAGCTTATCATAGAATAATCATCAGCTGTTGGCTTATGGCGCATATCAATAAGCTGAACGACAAGGTTAATTTGCCTTCCGCTTTGGAAATAGCCTTCCATAAGCTCGCCGAAACGATCTCGTTCCTGCTTTGATATCTTAGCATATCCATAACCCGGTAAATCAACAAAGCGCTGATTATCAACATTATAAAAGTTAATTGTAACTGTTTTTCCGGGAACAGAGCTTACTCTTGCAAGATTCTTTCGATTAAAGAGCTTGTTTAAAAGCGAGCTTTTTCCAACATTTGATCTGCCTGCAAAAGTGATTTCAGGTTTATCAGACATTGGCAGCTGCTGAGATATTCCGAATGCTTTATCAAATTCTGCTTTATTAAAATTCATAATTTCTTACTGTGTAACGATTTCTCGTTTTTCTTTCGTGTTTTTGTTTATGATTGTTTTTGTCTTTTTTTCTTGCTTTATCTCTTTCGCACTCGGCATATATTCAAGTGCATTTTTCATAACCTCATCAAAGCTTGAAACTGAAATAAAGCTTACTGCATTTTTAACTTCCTCAGAAATTTCTGCAAGATCTTTCAGATTATCATTTGGTATGATAACCGTTTTGCATCCTGCCTTATAAGCTGCCATACTTTTTTCTTTAAGTCCGCCGATCGGAAGAGCCTTGCCTTTAAGGCTTATCTCCCCTGTCATTGCTACATCTGCTTTAATCGGGATACTTGTTAATTCGGAAACGATTGCAGTTGTTATAGCAAGTCCTGCAGACGGACCATCTTTCGGAATGGCTGCTTCAGGGGCGTGAATATGTATGTCCTTAGTTTTATAAAAATCACAGTCTATTCCGTAATCAGCTGTTCTTGAACGAACATAGGAAACGGCTGTTTTTGCGCTTTCCTGCATAACATCGCCAAGATTTCCCGTTAATTCAATCTTGCCAGTGCCGTTTAATGCAGATACTTCAATCGGAAGAAGCGTTCCGCCTACTCTTGTCCATGCAAGACCGTTTACTGTTCCGACAAGATTCATTTTGCTGATTTTATCCTGCTGATATTTCTTCGGACCTAATAATGTTTCAATATTTTTACCTGTAACCTTAAATGCTTCAGTATCCGTTTCAAGAGCAACAGAAGCCTTTCTGCAAAGAGAAGCAATGTTTTTCTCAAGATTTCTTACACCGGATTCGGAAGTATAACATTCAATCAGACTGTAGATTGCATCATTTGAAATCTTAAATTCACTTGCTTTGAGATTATGCTTTTTCATTTCTTTTTTAACAAGATAATCTTTTGCAATGTGAAATTTTTCTTCAACAGTATAAGAATTAAGCTCTATAACCTCCATTCTGTCAAACAAAGGAGCAGAAATGGCTGAAATATCATTTGCGGTTGTTATAAATAAAACCTTGCTTAAATCTACAGGAAAATCAATGTAGTGATCGTTGAAGCTAAAGTTTTGTTCTGGATCAAGAGCTTCAAGCAGAGCTGATGACGGATCGCCTTTATAATCATTCCCGACCTTGTCAATCTCATCAAGGAGAATGATTGGATTCATAACTTTGCTTTTGATGACTGCATCAACAATTCTGCCGGGCATAGCGCCGATATAAGTTTTTCTGTGTCCTCTTATTTCAGCTTCGTCATGAACACCGCCAAGCGCAATACGAACATATTTCCTGTTCATACTTTTTGCAAGACTTTTAACGATTGAGGTTTTGCCGACTCCGGGAGGACCTGCAAGACAGAGAATCTGACCTGTAAAATCAGGATTACGCTTAAAGACTGCTAACGATTCGATAATTCTATCCTTAACCTTTTCAAGAGAATAATGCTCTTTATCAAGGATTTTTCTGCTTTTTTCAAGGTTAATTGCATTTTTTGTGTACTTACCGAATGGAATTTCGATACATTTATCAAGATAGCTTCTGACAACGGTTGCTTCGTGTGAACCACTTGGCATTTTAGAAAGCTTCTTGCATTCTTTCAAGAGCTTTTCTTTTATTTCAGAACTGCACTCCAGTTTGTCGATTTTATTTCTATATGCATCTGCTTCTTCAACGGGATTATCGCCGTCCCCAAGAGATTCAGATATAACCTTCAGTTCTTCACGCAGATAGTATTCACGCTGATTTTGGTCTATTGCATCCTGAACCTTATGCTGAATTTCAGCTTCAATTTCAAGCGTAGCATTTTCCTTTTTCAGAATAACAAAAAGCTTAGTCAATCTGTCTATAATTTCAACAGCTTCAAGAATTTCCTGCTTTTCCTCATAATCAATAAATGAGTTAGAACAAATAAAATCGCAAAGCCTTGCTGCGTCATTAATTGAAATAACATTAACTTTAACATCATTGCTGATTTTCGGAATAATGGAAGCATAAACTTCAAATTCTTTTTTTATTGCTCTTATGTAAGCCTTATCTTCATCCGTTTCCGTGTAATCGCTTGGATATAAAGCATCAATAGTTCCCATTATATAAGGTTTAAACTGAGAGAAAGCAATTAATGCTCCCCTCTCCTGACCTTCAACAACAACTCTAACATTGTCTGAATTCGGGATTTTAACCAATTGCTTTATTTTGCAGATTACACCAACAGAATATAAATCATCAATATTCGGTTCATCAACGGCTGCATCACGCTGGGCAACAAGGAAAACCTTTTGATTGCTGTTCATTGCATGCTTTAAAGCTGATATACTCTTTTTTCTTCCAACATCGAAATGAAGCACCATTTCTGGAAAAACAACAAGCCCTCTTAAAGGAATAACGGGCATATTCATTAAATCATCAATATATTCAAAATTTTCCATAGTATCTCCGATTAAAAATAATTG
>JAIDLO010000197.1 GCA_029050995.1 Eubacterium sp.
CCGCCGCTTTCGATATAAACATTTTTATTTTGTGCAAGTTTAATCTGCTCTTTCCAGCCGTTTGTGGTTACCATACCGAAATGCCCGATCGCAATTTTTAAATCGGGAAGCTGCTCGATTATTTCACGAAGTGATGCAGTCTGCAAATCGCCGTCTGCAAGATCAATAGAAACAAACTTGTTGTTTTTATATGCCTGTTCAAACACAGAATAATGCTTTGTTAAATCCTGCGTGGGCAGTCTGCCTGCGCAGATTTTTATGCCGTCAAAGCCGTCAAGCCTGTACGGCTTGTTTTCCTCATAAAGACTGCATATTTTCAGACGCTCGGGATATTTCTCTTTTGCGGACAAAAGATACTCGTCCTGATTGCCGTCTATTTCCTCCTGCGTCATAACTGCGGCGTTTACACCTGCATAATCCATATTGGATATAAGCATTTCAGCGGTATTTTCGCCATTCAGCATATAAGGCGGCATCATTTGTCTGATTTCACCGCCGAAATTGCTTCTTCCGTTTTCAAGAGCATAAACGGGTTTTCCGTCAACTCTGCCGTTCTGCATTTTCCATAAATGCGTATGCGCATCAATAATCATAGAGTAACTCCGTCTTTAAATATGGCTATTTCACGATAGCCGTTTTCTTCGTTTTTCGTTTCTTTTCCGTTTGCTGTTTCCATAATCAGCTTCAGCAAATCTTCGTCACAATCTGTATCAAGGCATCTGCCTGCATCAAAATCAATCCAATTTGCTTTTCTTTCTGCAATGGCTGTATTGGTAGCAACCTTAATTGTCGGAACAGGCGCACCGAGCGGTGTACCTCTGCCCGTTGTAAACAGAATCATATGACAACCGACAGCCGTTAAATTTGTTATTGCAACAATATCGTTGCCCGGTCCGTTGAGCAGATTCAGCCCTGCTGTTTCGGCAAAATCGCCGTAATCAAGAACAGCCGTTACAGGTGCTTTACCGCCTTTCTGCACACAGCCGATTGACTTTTCCTCAAGCGTTGTTATACCGCCTTCCTTATTGCCCGGAGAGGGGTTTTCGCTTACAGGCTGATTGTGGCTGATAAAATATTTTTTATAGCCGTTTATCATCATAACGGCTTTGTCAAACACTTTTTTGTCAATACATCTGTTCATCAAAAGCTGCTCTGCACCGAACATTTCAGGTACTTCGGTAAGCACTGCCGTACCATTCATTGAAACCAGCTTATCCGTAATTCTGCCAACCAGCGGATTGGCTGTAATGCCGGACAAGCCGTCACTACCGCCGCATTTAAGACCGACTTTCAGCTTGGAAATCGGCACATCCGTTCTTATATCTTTATCAGCTTGCTTTTGAAGCTTGGATATAATCTTCACTCCCTCGGCAATTTCATCGTCACAATCCTGACAATTCAGAAATTTTACTCTTTCCTCGTCATAATCGCCGAGTATCTTTTTCAGTTCTGCTATGTTGTTGTTCTCACAGCCTAAACCTAAAACAAGCACACCGCCTGTATTTGGATGCTTGATTAAACCGCATAAAATCTGCTGTGTATGCAGATTATCATCGCCAAGCTGGCTGCATCCATAGGGATGCGTAAAGCAGAATGCACCTGTTTTGTCAGCAAGCTTCTGTGCAATTTTATTAACACAGCCTACAGTATTTACAATCCAGATATCATTTCTGATTCCGATATCGCCGTTTTTACGAACATAGGCAGAAATCGTTAAAGGTTCTTCTGCTTCTGTTTCAATTGATTCAGGCGTATATGTATATTCAAGCTCGCCCGATAATGCAGTTTTAAGATTATGCGAGTGAATATGCTCTCCTTCTTTAATATCCTTGCTTGCAATACCGATCGGGTAACCGTATTTGATTACCTTTTCGCCCTTTGCAATATTCTTTATAGCGTATTTATGACCGTTATCCAGGGATACTCTTACATTATCATTTTTATTGATTACAACAAAGCCCATTCGATTGCCTCTCTGATTCCTACGCTGTGTATTTTATCTAAGCTGTCTTCAACAAGATCAAGCATATCAGATAAATCACATCCCCACAAATCTGCATTTGAAAGGATTGCCTGAACATCATTTTCTTTTATGAATTCAATTAAGCTTTCATTATCCTGCGGTGTGCAGTTTTTATAGTATTCGATAAGGCAGGCTAATGAAAATACAAGCGTTTTCGGATAACTGCCGTTTTTGTTTTTATAATCAAGAATGGTCGGCAGAACACGAACAGCAAATTTGCTTACGGAATTCAGAGAAATAGACTTTAACAGATGCTTGATATACGGATTTGCAAAGCGTTCAAGAACGGCATTTGCAAAGGCAATATTATCATCGTTTTCGCCGAGTACAGGGATAATGTATTTGAATAAATTCTCTTGTAAAAATTTGTTGATCAGCTCGTCATTCAGACATTTGCCGACTGTTTCAATACCGCAGAGCATTGCTGGGAACACCATTGATGTATGTGCACCATTGAGCACACGCACCTTGCGTTTTTTATATGGGGAAACATCATCTGTCCATACAACATTGAAGCCGGCTTTCTGGAGCGGAAGCTCGCTTTCAAAATTGCCCTCAATAACCCAAAGATGAAAAATCTCCGCTGTATCAAGCAGTGCGTCATCCGGGCATAATTCGTCTGCCTCGTCCTTTGGATAGCCTGTAACAATTCTGTCTACAAGTGTGTTGCAGAATTTGTTTTCTTCGATTATCCAATTGCAGAAATCCTCGCCGAGTTCCCATTGCTGTGCATATTTTAATACACATTGCTGAAGCTCTTTTCCGTTATTGTCAATCAGCTCACAGGCTAGAACAACAAAGCCGTTCAAGCCTGATTTATATCTTTCATAAAGTAATTGTGTTAATTTTGCAGGAAATGATTTTGCAGGCTTATCCTCAAATTTATTGTCAGCCACATATTCTATGCCTGCTTCTGTCGTATTTGAAATAATAAATCTGAAATCAGGGTTGTGCGCAAGTGTAAGATAAGCGTCAAAATCTGCATATGGATTTATTGCACGGCTTATGGATTGAATCTCTGTATGCTCGCAGACTTCTTTACTGTTTTCAATACCGCGAAGATAGAGATTATAAATACAATTCTGCTGATTTAATAATTCAACAGTTTTTGAATTTGTTGGAGATACAACAGCAATTTTGCCGTCATACAAGCCTTGCTTATTCATTTCATCAACAAAACAATCGGCAAAGCCGCGCAGAAAATTACCTGTACCAAATTGAATTATAGTTTCTTTCATCTGTTATTCCTCTGCATCTGAAAATTTAATAAGGAGCTTTGCAAGTGAGCCGTCATTATTTACAAGTGCATCAAATGCAGATTTTGCGTCCTCTGCATCGTAAACACCGCTTATCATTTTAAGAGGGTTAACCTTGCCTGCTTTAACAAGATTGATTAATTCCTCAAAATCCTTTGTAAAGGCATTACGGGAGCCGAAAATATTAAGCTCTTTTTTCAGAATAATGGAATGTAAAAATGTTGTTTCCTTTTTTCCGTTACCGATCAGAATTATGTTTGCGCCGTGCGCTGCCTGTTCAATGCAGCTTAAAAATGTAACAGGAAGTCCGCAGGCTTCAACGCAGACATCAAAGCCATTGCCGTCTGTAAATGCAAGGCATTTTTCATCAAGATTATCTGTTTTGCTGTTGATAATCAAATCAGCGCCGTATTCCTTTGCAAGATTCAATCTGCTTTCAAGTAAATCTGCAATGGCAACTCTTGCGCCCATTGCTTTTGCTTTGATTAGTGCAAATAAACCGATTGGGCCTGCACCCATAATCAAAAGATTATCGCCTTCTTTTACCTCTGCTCTTGATAATGCATGTGCAGAAATGGAGAAAGGCTCAATCAGCGCAAGCTCTTTTGCAGATAAGCCCTTGCCGTCAATAATACGCGCAACAGGCATTGTAATATATTCCTGAAAGCTGCCGTCACGCTGAACACCCATAGTTTGGTTATCTGTGCAGGCATTTACGATTCCACGCTTGCAGGAGTAGCATTCTCCGCAGTTAAAGTAAGGATTGCAGGTTACAATATCGCCAGCTTTCAAGCCCTTATCATTTTCGCCGATTTCAACAATCTGTGCTGAAAATTCGTGGCCCGGGATTCTCGGATATGTAGTAAACGGCTGATTGCCTGTAAATGATGCAACATCAGCACCGCAGATTCCGCAGTAAAGCACCTTTAAAAGTGCCTCGCCGTCGTTTGCTGTTGGAATTTCCTTATCAATCAGTTTAATTTCAAATGGATTTGTTATTTCAATTGCTTTCATTCGTCTACCTCTTCTATATATTTTTTGTTCCAGATAACTGCTGTTTTCAAAGGCGCAGCCTTTGCGTAAATTTTATTTATATATGCATCCATAGGATTGCTTATAAATTCGTCTTTATCAATCAGCTCAACAAGCTCATTAAACTTACTGTCGCACAGGATATTTATAGCTTCCTCCATATGCTTCTGCGTAAAGTTGATGGAGGAAAGAATCGTATGATTTTTAAAGCCGAACGGCATTGTGTCAAAAGTAATTTTCGGGCCAAGCGAAAAGCTGTCATAAATTCCGTTACAGCCGAGAACACCCTGTTCAAACGCAATTCTATGCTCAACCTCGTTGCCGCTTGTGCCTACAAAAACGCTTGCCGTATTGCCGAAGTATTCTTTGATTTTATCGGCAATTTCGTTTTCGTTCATATCCGCTACCGAAAGATAATCACAAGCCATATTCTCTTTAACGAAGCGTACCTTTTGGCTGTCCGCACTGCTTCTTGCAACAAAAAGAATTTTTGCATCTTTATGGTTTCGCCTTATCTGATCGCCAATAAAAAGTCCTGTTGTGCCAAGCCCGTAAATTACAGTACGGTCAAAGGTTTCATTCTTGGCAATTTCTCTTGCTTCCTGCTCGGTGCATTTTTCGTGAGCCATAATTACTCTGAAATTCTGTGCCTCGCCGATATCCGTCATACGCTCATGCTGAAAAATAGCACAGGCATACGGATCGGAAAAAACAAGCTTTTTTGCAAGCGATAATGGCAGCTTTTCAAGATTTTCATATTTTTCCGGCAGATGAAGAAGCATATCGGGATTGAAATAATTTTCATCCGAGAACAAGCCGTCTGCGCCGTCACAGCCATATTCAAAATAGGTTTCATCCTCTGTAAAGCGGGTAGGGTCATAACTGTCGCCGCCACGAATAAGCACAATTGCAAAGCGGTTTTCACTCGGCACCCAGACTACACCCTCGTGGCCGTTGATCAGTCTTTCTTCGCTTTGCGGGAATTTTGCAGAAAGGTTACGGCTTTTTCCCATTTTCATCAGCTCAAAATCTGTTCCGCAGAAGCCGCAGAAAACAGGATAAGCAATTATGCCTTCTTTTTCTGTTTCTCCTCTTAATCGTTTCCTTTTGGGATTGATCAGATTGATTTCGCCGTATTTAATCGGCTCCTTTTCATCATTTACAAAATAAGTTGCATATGTTTTCAAGTCAAATCTCCTTTCCTTCAGTCAACAGATATATTTATATTTTTAATAATTAAATAGTAACATAGACAAATTAAAAATGATACGACATTATTTGAATAGTTATGTCGCATTTTTTAGCCAACCAAGAGTCGAACCCAATAGCCTAAAATAATCAGCTTTCCGCACCTAACGCCATTTTTTGCCTTGATATACGGCAGTATACCTGCGTCAAAGAAATGACGCTATGCACAAAAATCTGATTATTTTAGGTGCTGTGCAGTTTAGCTTTAGCAATTTTGTTCAAAGACAAGGCAAAAAACGCAGGGATACTTTCCGTATTCCGAGGCTTTTTAACGCAGTATTTGGGCATAAATTGCAAAGCTAAACCTTATTTTGTTCGGCTCTTGTTTGGCTATACAAAACAAAACTGACATCTTCTAAAAAATGTCAGTTTTTTGTTTTTGTATCAAATTTATTTGCCAAACTTAATAACATTCCAGGAAAACGGTTTAACAGCCACTGTTGCAACAGAGTTTTCCATAGTTGGCAGTTCATTTAAATGCGGCTTAACAAATGGATTATCAATTCCGTTTTCTGCATTCTTGTCATAGCCGTCCATTGAAATAAATTCCTTTGGTTTGTATCCTTCAAAATCCAATAAGTTTACATCAATAACGGCGCCGTCCTCTTGCGATTTATTTACGCAGAAGATAACCAGCTCTTCATTTTCCTCATCATATGTAGCAATGCTTTCAAGATAAGGAACATCCGTAAATGCCTTGCAATCATATTTCGGGCAGTTGATAATCGGATTAAGTGCAACGCCCTTGCCGAAGTTTGATAAATGCTCAAACGGATAGAAAATAGTCTGTTTAAATATACCGCCGCCAGTTTGTGTGAAGATTGGTGCGATAACATTAACAAGCTGTGCAAGGCACGCAATCTTAATTCTGTCACAATGGCGAAGCAGGGTAATCAGCATTGCGCCAATCAGAAGTGCATCTTCAAAATTATAAATGTCTTCAAGTCTTGGCGGTGCATAGTCCCAAGGCTTATGCGGCGCATTATTACTATGATACCAAACATTCCATTCATCAAAGGAAAGGTTAATCGTTTTATTGCTGCGTTTTTTTGCTTTTACATAGTCACAAACGCAAATTACAGTATAGATAAACTCTTCTAATTCAAGCGTTCTTGCAAGGAAGGATGGCGTATCGTCATCATGATTTCCATAATATTGATGAAGAGAAACATAATCAATGCTGTCATATGCAATCTCAAGCGAGGTTTGCTCCCACTGTCCGAAGGTTGGAGAATTTCTTGATGACGAACCACACAGTACGGTTTCAATTGAGTCATCCGTCCATTTCATCATTTTGGAGGCTTCGTTTGCAATAAGACCATAGTCTGTTGCAGTTTTGGCACCCATCTGCCATCTACCGTCCATTTCGTTTCCAAGACACCAGAGCTTTACGCCCCAAGGCTCATCATATCCGTGCGCTTTTCTTAAATCAGACCAAGCTGAATTTCCCTTGTGGTTCATATATTCAACAAGGTTTCTTGCTTCCTCCGGTCCTCTTGTTCCAAGGTTAACTGCCATCATACAATCGGAATTTGCCTTTTTGCACCATTTCATAAACTCATTTGTACCAAAGGTATTCGGCTCCGTTGTATTCCAAGCTAAGTCAAGGCGAGTCGGTCTGTTTTCAACAGGACCAACACCATCTTCCCAGTTGTAGCCCGAAACAAAGTTGCCGCCGGGATAACGAACGATCGGAACATTAAGCTTTTTAACCAGATCAAGAACATCCTGACGGAAACCATCTTCATCAGCAGTCGGATGTCCCGGTTCATAAATGCCGCCATAAACCGCTCTTCCTAAATGCTCAATGAATGAGCCGTAAATTCTGTTGTCGATTTCGCCGATTTTAAATTCCTTAGCGAGTGTAATTTTTGCTTTCATATGGATACTCCTTATTTATTGCAAATGATTTATGTGTTCATTTTAGCATAACATATTTTTCTAATCAACAGAAAATCGGAATACACAAAATCCTCTCCGTTTCTTATACTCGAATTTCAAAACGTTTATC
>JAIDLO010000198.1 GCA_029050995.1 Eubacterium sp.
GTTTATGCATAAACGGTCTATATTTTTTTGCTGTACGGGGTGTTTATGGAGAGTGATTTGCTCTTCAAAATAATCGTGAGGTGAAAACTTATGGGACGAAAAAAGAAAACAACAGAAGATGAAGTTTGCGAAGGTTTAAAGCGCCTTGCTTTCGGAGAAATAAAGGATGCAATCTATCTTCTGTTTGCAGATGAAAATGAAATAGCGGAAAAGCTGCCGAGTCTTGATTTATTCAATATCAGTGAAATTAAGCGGCCAAAGGGCGGCGGAATGGAAATTAAATTTTTTGACAGAATTAAGGCACTTGAAAAATTAAGGGACATAAAAAGCAATTCCCCCTCCCAACCGCTCAGCTTTTACAAAGCATTAGAGGAGGGCGCAAAGGGCGTTTTTTCGGGATATGATGAGGCGCACAATGCATAATTTTGTTCCTTTTTCAAAAAAGCAGCTCAGCGTACTTACCTGGTGGTGTAAATCAAGCCCGTATAAAGATAAAAACGGTGTTATTTGTGACGGAGCAGTTCGTTCCGGCAAAACACTGTGTATGAGCATTTCTTTTATCAGCTGGGCGTTTTACAACTTTTGCGACACCTCTTTTGCGATATGCGGTAAAACGATTTCATCATTAAGGCGCAATGTGATTACGCCGCTTATTCCGAATCTTTCGTCTTTAGGTTTCAAATGCGATTATAAAATCAGCCAGAATTTAATTGAAATTGAAAAGGGAAACATCAAAAACCGATTTTATATTTTCGGCGGAAGGGATGAATCCTCGGCTGCGCTGATTCAGGGAATGACGCTTGGCGGTGTGCTTCTTGATGAGGTTGCGCTTATGCCGCGTTCATTTGTTGAACAGGCGCTTGCAAGGTGTTCTCTTGAGCATTCTAAATTTTGGTTCAACTGCAATCCGGAGCATCCGTATCATTGGTTCTATACGGAATGGATACAGAAAACGGAAGCAAAAAATATGCTGTATCTTCATTTTAAAATGGAGGATAATCCGTCTTTATCCCCCTCTGTAATCAACAGATATAAAAGTTTATACAGCGGTGCTTTCTATGAACGCTTTATAGACGGCAAATGGGTTGCAGCAGATGGGCTTGTTTATCCGATGTTTGATGGCAGGCGCCATATTAAAAAAAGCGGCAGTAAATTCTTTTTATACTATTTATCCTGCGATTACGGAACAGTGAATCCCTTTTCTCTCGGGCTTTGGGGTAAGTCGGATGACGGCTGGTACCGCATTGACGAGTATTACCACAGCAGCAGAGATAAGGGCATTCAGCTTACGGACGAGGAATATTACGATAAGCTTTTATCGCTTGTTAACGGGCGAAAAATAGAAGCACTGATTATTGATCCGTCTGCCGCAAGCTTTATTGAAACAGTTAAGCGGCACGGGGAATTTCATGTTATCAAAGCGGATAATGATGTTTTAAAGGGTATCAATTATGTTTGCAATGCGCTTAAAAATGAGGAGATATTCTTTTATCCGAACTGTGCAGATACAATCCGTGAATTCTCCATTTACCGCTGGGATAATGGTATAAAAAGAGATGCGCCGAAAAAAGAAAATGATCATGCAATGGATGATATACGCTATTTTGTTTCAACCGTTTTAAACAGCAGGCAAGAAAGCGATTGGTTTTCCGTTGCAGTGGAAAGGAAGTGAAAGTTTGGGCTTATTTCATAGAAATAAAAAAGGCGAAAAAAAGGAAACGGGCGTTTCAGCTGTGCAGACAAGCAGCTATTCAAATCATCCGTTCTGGCAGATGAACAGCCGTGTGCCGATGAATTTTAACAATCGTGTTTATTCCTATCTTCGGGAAAGCGTGCCTGTAATTGATGTTGCCATTTGCAAAATTGTAAGACTTTGCGAGGGCTTTCATTTTGAAACAGGCAGCAAAAGGCTGGATGATGAAATCAATTCGTTTTTCAATGCAATCAATGTAGGCGGAAATCAGACGGGGCTTTATTCGTTTATATCAACTTATCTTTCGGATTTGCTGACCTACGGCTCTGCCGTCGGCGAAATGATTGCGGATGAAAACGGCTTTTATGCACTTTATAACGGCGAGCTGGACGCGCTTGAGGTTAAACGAAGCGCCAACAATCTTGATGTTGAATTTTACAACAACAATGATAAGCTTTCCAATCAGGATTTGATTTTGTTTTCAGCATTAAATCCCGAGCCGGGAAAAATTCTCGGCACAAGTCTTTTGCGCGGACTGCCGTTTGTTTCCGATGTTTTGCTTACAATTTATAACACAATCGGCGAAAATTGGAGCCATGCGGGAAATTTGAGATATGCAGTTACCTATAAGCCGAGCGACAGTATGGATTCCGTCAATGCGAAAGAGCGTGCCGAGCAAATGGCAGAAGCGTGGAAGGATGCAATGAGTAGCAAGGATGCTGTTAAAGATTTTGTTGCCGTAGGAGATGTTTCCGTTAAGGTTATCGGGGCAGACAGCGGTGTGCTGAACAGCGAAGTGCCTGTTAAACAGCTTATGGAGCAGATTGTTGCAAAAACAGGATTGCCGCCGTATATGCTTGGGCTCAGCTGGTCTACAACAGAACGAATGAGCTCTCAGCAGGCAGATGTTTTAACAACAGAGCTTGAAGCCTACCGAAGAATTCTCAATCCTGTTTTGCTGAAAATCGGAAAAAAGTATCTTGAAATCAACGGCATTGGCTCTGCCATAGAGGTTGTTTGGGACAACATTACAATGCAGGATGAAACGGAAATGGCAAAGGCTCGCCTTTATGATGCTCAAACGGAAAAGATTTTAGAGGAGGTTTACGCTTGACAGACGGTTATATAGAAAAGGGCTACACTCCTGTTCAGGATGATTTTGATAAAATCAGGCAGTTTACAAGAACGGATTTTTCAGAAGAAGAGCTTTATGTTTTTTCTGTTATTCTTTGCAGTAATGATGTAGACAGAGATTATGAAAAATTCTCTGTTGCCGCGCTTTATGAGCTTGGAGAATTATTTGTCGGCAAAACAGGCATTAAAGATCATTCCATGAAATCTTCCGATCAGACTGCCCGTGTTTTTGAAACATGGGTTGAAAAGGTTGAGGGCAGAAAAACGGCTGACGGAGAAGATTATTATGTGCTTCGCGCAAAAGCCTACATGGTTCGCAATGATGAAAACAAATCCTTTATAACAGAGATTGAAGCAGGCATTAAAAAGGAAGTTTCTGTTTCCTGCGCGATGAATTCCTCCGTTTGCTCTGTCTGCGGAAAAAGCAAGAAAAGCGGAGAATGCAATCATATAAACGGCAGAACCTACGGCAACAAGCTTTGCTTCAGCATTTTAAGTGATGCCGCTGATGCATATGAATGGAGCTTTGTTGCTGTTCCTGCCCAGCGGGATGCCGGCGTTACAAAATCATTTAATTTTAAAAACGGAGAATTTGATATGACAGATATTAAAAAAAGCCTTATCACCGATAAAAACGAGATTGTTCTTTCCAATAAAGAGGCAAGGGAAATCTGCGCCTACATTGAAGAAAAGGAAGAGCTTGCGGCGCTTGGCGAGGAATACAAGAAAAGCCTGATCAAAGAGCTTGTTTCGCTTTGTGCAAAAGCGATTCCCGAAATGGACACAAGCGTTTTCAGCGGTGTGGCTTCAGTTATGACAATGAAAGAGCTTTTAAGCTTTAAGAATGCTTTTGAAAAGCAGCAGGCAAAGCAGAATATGCCCCAGCCGCAGCTTTCATCAGCACAAAAGAAACCAAACAAAAGTTTAAATGAATTCAGAATTTAAGGAGATTACAAATGGCATTTGATAATATTAAACTTGAAAAAGGACTTTATTCAACATCAAAGGGATTTACGGCTTCTCTTGAAGAGCTTGACCCATCTGAAAATTATATCGGCACAGACTATGAGGGCTTAGACGCTTATCAGCGCCAGCTTAAAAGATTTGATATCAAAGTATCAGGTGCAGGTTCCGATACAATTTCCAAGTTCTTTAAAACAACAGATTCAGCGGCGCTTTTCCCTGAATACATTTCCCGTGCAGTGCAGCAGGGACTTGAAGAAGAGGATATTCTTCCGAAAATCATTGCAACAACAACCAATATTGATGCGCTTGATTACCGCGCAATCGAAAGTGTTCCGACGGAGGAAGATAAGGAGCTTCAGCTTGTCGGCGAGGGAGAACCCATTCCCGAAACAAATATTAAGACAAAGGAAAAGCTTACAAAGCTTAAAAAGAGAGGCAGAATGCTTGTTGCTTCTTATGAGGCAATCAAGTTCCAGAAGCTTGATTTATTTACTGTAACGCTCAAACAGATTGGTGCTTATATTGCAAGAACACAGTTTAAGGATGCGATAGATGTACTTGTTGAATCTATTGGCAGTATTTCAGGCACAGGCTCTGCCGTGAATTATGCAGACCTCGTTAAGCTCTGGGATGCGCTTTCTCCGTATAACACAACAACGCTTATTGCAACGCCGTCAGCACTTGCCGATATGCTTTCCATTACAGAATTCAAGGATTCCTATGCAGGGCAGACCTTTCACGGAACAGGTAAGATGATTACACCATTCGGTGCAGAGGTGCTCAAGATGAGCGGCGAGGAAGGTAAGGGTGTTGTTGCGCTTGATAAGAACGCTGCACTTGAAAAGGTGCAGGCAGGCGGCATTTTAACGGAATATGACAAGCTGATCGACCGCCAGCTTGAGCGCTGTGCAATTACAACAATTACAGGCTTTTCAACAATATTCAGCGATGCTGCAAAGATTCTTGAATATTAAGCTTTAATTGCAGAAAGGAAGTGAAGCTATGATTGATACAGAGCTCATAAAGAAATCAGTTGCCCTTATGGGCGGATTTGAAAAGGAAGAGCTTGAAAAATATGATTCGTTTATTCTTGCGGCTGCATTGAGCGTTTCCGAATTGCTTGATGAAGATACAGATGAAACGGATGCAAGGGTAATCCGCCTTGCTGCGGCAAAAGCGTATCATTCCATTTGCTGTACTGCTGAGCATGCTGATGGTGCAACCTCTTTTACAGCAGGCGAAATAACAGTAAAGCAGGATTCGAGTGCAAAAGATTTTGCGGATGAGTCATTGAACTCTGCCATAAAGGATTGCAGAACACTTTTAAAATCTACTTCCGAGCTTGATGAAACAAACGGCTTTGCTTTTTTAGGTGTTTGAATGAACAACAATAAATATACAGTTAAAAACGGACTGAGCCGGGTTGGCGAAAAGGTTTATCTTAAAGACGGAAATTGGATATCCATTCCGTTTTATGCGGTGCTTTCCCCGAAATGGAGAAACAAGCAATCAAACTTTGAGCCGAAGGAAACTGAAATCGGCAGGGTCAGTGCTGATTATTATACATATATCGGTCCGTTTGATCATAATATTCTTTCTCTTTCAGAGGATGCATACCTGATTACGGAGGATGCAAAGTTTGTTTTCAAAAAAAGAGATTGCGTAAAAATGGGAAACAAGGTGCTTTTTTACAGAGGAATTTTGAGAAAGGTGTGAGAAGAAAATGATAAAGGCTGATTGCATTCTGCATGAATTTTTAAGCAGAATTCTTGATGATCGCTTCTTTTCCGATATTCAGATAACAAGGGCATATCCCAAAGCAGTTAAGCCGACGATTCTTAAAAACATTGCGGTTGCCGTTGGCATAAAGAGCATAGAGCTTGATGAAAACTCGATAAATGACAATGTTAAGGCAGGCTCTTTCAGCATTTTTACAGATATTTTTCTTCCGTTTGCGTATGACAAAACTGTTCCAGAAAGCATTGTTTTCAGGATTTGCAGGGATGTTTCGGATTTTAATATTGTTTCAATTCAGATTTCCGAAATCAAAGCAGACAGCTTGGTTGGCTGCTATGTAATGCGAGCCGTGTTTACATTTAATAATGAATTGAGCTTTGGAGGAAATGATGATGAATGACGAGAAAGAATACGAAGAAATGAAAGAGATTTCCGAATATTTACGCCTGGATGCAAAGCGGTATGATCATCCGCTTTCTGTGGAGGATTCATAATGATGAAAATGAAATTTAAGGATTTTGAATTTCCGAGCAATCCGCTTTTTGTTAAAACCGAAATGGCGCAACGACTCAACGAAAGCTCTGTTATAAACGGCGAATGCAATGTTTTCAGCATAGCAGACAGAGCAACGGTCATTAAAGCAGACGGCTGTTTCTGGGGAGAGGACGGGGCAGATGCTTCGCTTAAGCTGAAAATTCTTATGAAAAGCAGAAAGCCCGGCTGGCTTTTTCTTCCGGACGGAAGCTGTTACAATGCGTATTTATCTTCTCTTGATCTCAAAGAGGATGCAAAGAAAAACGCTGTTTCCTACAGTCTTTCATTTATTGAAAAATGCCCCGCGAAAAGCGGAAGCTATGCTTTTGCATTTACATATGCAGAGGAAAATGAAAACCTGTTTGACATTGCCTTTCGCTGTGATAAGAAGATAGAAGATATTATGCGGCTGAATGATTTTGCAAATCCCTTTGCAGTGCAAAAGGGAGATAAGGTGGTGCTTCAATGAAATTTCTGCTTTTTGATATAAACGGCAGAGCCTTTGAAGCGGAAAGCATCCTGTCCTATGAGCTAACCGCAGAGGCGGAAGCACCGTGTGACGGACTTCGATTAAGCTTTCTTTGCCACAGCAGTATCGGCGAAATCTGCAATATCAAGGCTTACCGCAAAAACAAGCTTGTTTTCAACGGCTTTTGTGATAAGCAGAAGGTAACCTTTTCGGAATCGGGAAAGATATGCTTTATTTATGCACGCAGCAGTGCCGCTCTTCTTGTGGACAACGAAGCGGTGCCGTGTCAGTATGAAAATCCGTCTGCAAGGCAGCTTTGGTTTTCCAATGCAAAGGCGTTCGGCTTCAAAACAGATTTGCCTGAAATTTATTCTTCAAACAGCTATCTTGTTTCAAAGGGTACAAGCTGTTATGGGGCAATCAATGATTATGTTTCTGCGGTTTCGGGAATGCCGGTTTATGCAACACCTGAAAATGAGCTGAAAATCTATGCGCAAAGCAAGGAAGTGAAAAGGCTTGAGGACTATAATGTTTCTTCGCTTTCCTATGTTATAAACCGAAGTGAGCCGATTGACGAGATTGATTATAAAATCAATTCTGCGGATAACTATTCGTATCATTTTAAAAGCGATTTTGTTCAGAAAATGGGCATTCAGAGAAAGCGAATGGTTAATCTTTCCTCTATTCCGCTCTGGCAGAGGGAAATGAATATTGAAAAGATTATTAAAAAGGCGCTTGATGAATATTATTCCGTTTCTGTTGTTCTGCTTGGAAATTGCGATTTGGCGCTTTATGACAGAATGCTTATCAATGCTGAAGATACGCTTCAAAATGAGGAGTTTTACATAGCAGAGTTGACCTTCAGCAAAAACAAAAACGGCGAACGCACGACAGCTTTGCTGAAAAAGAATATAGACGGAGAGATGGTTAATTATGTGGCTTAGCAAAAGATTCGGCACTGCCGATAAAATTGCGGCAGAAGCAGGCACGGTTTCCGTCGGCGGAGGCTCTGTTATCAAAACAGCCGCTACCGTTCAGAGCGAAGAGGTTCAGAATTACGCGCCGTACGGCTATGTTGCCTATGCACCGGACGGCGAGGAAATTCTGCTTATAAACAGTGCAGGTGCAACGGCAGGCGCAGGCACGAAAATGAAAAGCGAGAATCTTTCTGCCGGAGAAATATCCATTACTTCAATCGGCGGTGCAAAAATATTTCTTAAGCGGAACGGGGATGTTGAAATAAACGGCTTTGTTTTTACAAAGGACGGAAAATTAAAAAATAAAAAAGGAGAGATTGTTTTTGACTCCTGAAATATCTAACGGCGATTATATTAAAAACGGCAAAGCCTTAAAGCAGGTCGAGCATATGGAAGAGCTTTTGCAGAATGTTGTTTTAAATCTGAAGGCTGAACGCGGAGGCTTTTATCCGGATAAGAATTTCGGCTCGCATATTCTTTCATCCACAAATAAAGATGAAAAATATATAGCAAGCCTTGCAAGGCAGGCTGTTTCAGGCATAAACGGTGTATATATCAAATCGGCAAAAATCGAGAATAAAAATTATGAATTTACGGTTATTATAAATAACCTTGAAAGGCAGGTGCTTATAAAAGCGTGAATTTAACTTATGATGAAATTTTAAATGCAATGAAAACGGAATTTGCAAATGAAAAGGGAGAAGCTGTTAAGGATTTATCCGATCTTGAAGCAAGATTTAAAGCTGTTGCTTCTGAAATCTATTCCGTTTCAGCCTACGGCGATTATATTTTAAAACAAAGCTTTCCGCAAACGGCAACAGGCGAATTCTTGGACCGCCACGCGGCGCTGAGAAGCATAACAAGAAAAACGGCATCTTACGCAAGCGGAACGATAAAGGTTTATCGAACGGAAAACAGTCTTGGCAATGTAATGTCTATCCCGAAGGGGACTGTTTTTTCGGTGGTTGACAAGCCGTTTATACAGTTTGCAACTGCAAAAGCGTACAGCCTTGCGGCAGAGTCTAACTCGATTTCAGTTTCTGTTACGGCGCTGAAAGCAGGCGATGAATATAGTGTTAAATCGGGAACGGAGTTTACGGCTGTCAACCCGCCTGCCTATCTGGAAAAAGCAGTTTGCAGTGCGGATTTTTCAGGCGGATGGGACGAGGAAAGTGACGAGGCATTAAGAGAAAGAATTTTATCCTCTTACAAAAGCAGAAAAAATGCAGTAAGTGCAGAGGCTGTCAGAGAAACACTGCTTACCCTGCGTGATGTAACGGATGCGGCTGTTTTTCCCGATACGGAGTATAAGCTGAATGTCTGCCTTAAAACAAAGGACGGAAAAATCAGCCAGGCACTTAAAAATGAAGTATCAGACATGCTTGGCTTTGCAACGCTTTGTGGCGTATCGCTTGTGTTTATTGCGGCGGCTGAACAGCTTTTTGATGTTACGATAGAGGCTAAAATTTTAAGCGGATACAATGCTGCGGAAATAGAGAGCGCACTCCGAAAAAAGGTTTCAGCGTTTTGCAGTAATGAAAAAATCGGGCAGAATTACAGCGAATCTGCCATTGCTGCATATTGCAGCGGGATAGACGGCGTTGCATATCTGAATGTATTTCTTGGCTCAAACAGTATAAAGGCAGTTGCCTGCGGCAGTCATAATTTTCTGAAGCTGGATAAGGTGGAGGTTTATATGCATGAATAATGAAATCTATCTCCGCCTTGAAAGGCTTATGAAAAGGCTTGGCTTTTCCGTTTCGGACAGTTCATATACGAAGGCGGAAATGAAAGCTTATGCAGCGGCTGTCAGCCTTGCCGAAGAAAAAATGAAAAGTATACTTAAAAACACTTTTATAACAACGGCTGATCATCTTGGGCTTTCCATGTTTTTAAGTATGATCGGCGAAACGCCTGCATCTGCCGATTCCAAATCAAAGGAAAATGTTATATCCGCTGTTTCGGATCAAAGAGGCTTTTATACCAAGGCTTATTTTGACAAGATTGTTCAATCTCTTGGAACAGGCTCGTCTTATACAGTAAACGGAAATGTTATGGATTTGAAGTATGCAGGCAATACCTACAGACCAACGCTTGATGATTATTCAAAGCTGATAACGGATTATAATCCCTGTACGGTTCTTGTTGACAACAACAGCGGAAGAGCGTTTTCAAAATGGGATTATGCCGCTTTCCGTTGGTTTGAAATTGATAAAAGAAATATTCCGTTTTCAACACTTGATACGATAAAATAAACAAAGGAGTACATATGGGATCATCACAAAAAACTGATTATTTATCTCTTAATAAATGGATTAGTACAGACATTCCGAAAAGGGAAGATTTTAATTACGATAACACAACGATTGATACTGCTATGAAAAATCATACAAATGATATGGATATGCATGTTTCGTCAACGGAACGCTCGGAATGGAATGAGCCGCATTTTGTTGGTTTTTATACGGGAAACGGCAGTAACTCTGCAAGAACGATAGATACGGAGTGCAGCTTTAATCCAAGCTTTGCTATCGTGTTTGCAACAAATTCACCACCCGGTGTAACGGATTTCAGCAGTAAGCTTCACAGAAACCGCTTTGCGTTTTTAACAAAAAGAGCAAGCAATACGGGTATGAGCCTTTCGGGCAAAAATATCGTGCTTGCCCCGTCCGGTATAGCGGGCGATACAAGTGAAGCAACCGAATACAACAAGAACGGCGGTCTGTACGCCTATATCCTGTTCAGATAATCAGTTTGACCTAAATTTAAGGAGAGCACGGAAAGTGTTCTCCTTTTTGTTTACAATGCAGAAAAAATATAATATAATATATTCTAAAGTTTGAAAATCGGGAGAATAGAATATGCTTCTCGCTGTTGATGTTGGCAATACAAATATTGTTTTAGGTGTTCTGGATCATGAAAAAATGGTCTGCTCGGGCAGGCTTTCAACAAATGTGAATGAAACGGAAATTGAATATTCTATGAAAATAAAAACCTTTTTAGAGGTTAATAATGTTACAAATATTGACGGTGCAATTATTTCAAGCGTTGTTCCTGCACTTGTAAGAACGCTGTTGAAAAGTATTAAGCTGGTTTGTGCTGTTGATGCTCTTGTTGTTGGACCGGGAATAAAAACGGGGCTAAATATTAAGCTGGATAATCCTGCGGAAATGGGTGCGGATATCGTTGTTGGCGATGTTGCGGTTATCAATAAATATCCGCTTCCGGCAATCGTTTTTGATTTTGGAACGGCTACAACAGCATCTGTTATTGATAAATCGGGCGCACATATCGGCGGTGCAATTATGTGCGGTATTAAAACGGCAATCAATTCTCTTTCAAGCGGGACTGCCCAGCTGCCGCAGGTTGATATTACTGCGCCGTCCAGAGTAATCGGCAGAAATACAATTGATGCGATGAAATGCGGTTCTGTTGTAGGTACTGCGGCTATGCTTGAGGGGCTTGTTGCAAGGTTTGAAAAGGAGCTTGGCGAAAAGGCAACCGTTGTTGTTACGGGAGCACTCGGCAAAGCTATTGCAAAGGAAGCAAATCTTGATGTTATCGTTGATGAGGATTTGCTGATTGACGGATTAAGAATAATTTATGAAAAGAATAAAGGGAATTAATTATGGCAGTTTTTAAATCATTCAGGGCATACCGCCCTGCCGAAAGAAATCAATCGCTTATTCCTGCTCTTCCATATGATGTTATGAGCAGTGAAGAGGCAAGAGAAATGGTAAAAGGCAATTCACTCTCCTTTCTGCATGTTGACAGAGCAGAAATAGATTTCCCTGTCGGCGCGGATATGTACGGCGATGAAATTTACGAAAAGGCAAAGGAAAATCTTCTTGCGCTGGAAAATACAGGCGCAATGATTCAAGACAAAACGCCCTGCTTTTATATTTACAGGCAGGTTATGAACGGCAGAGCGCAGGTCGGTTTGGTAGGCTGTGCTTCCATTGATGATTATATGAATAATGTTATCAAAAAGCATGAAAAAACACTTGCCAAAAAGGAACAGGACCGTATCAATCATGTAAATATAACAGATGCAAATACAGGACCTATCTTCTTAACCTATCGCAAGAATTCGGCAATTAATATGACGATTTCTCTTTGGATGAATGAAAAAGAGCCTGTTTATAATTTTGAGGCAGACGGTGTACTTCAAACGGTCTGGGTTGTTGATGATACAGCGGTAATCAACCGCCTTTCCTCTCTTTTCAAAGATGTAAATTATCTTTATATTGCAGACGGACACCACAGATGTGCTTCAGCCGTTAAGGTTGGTCAGATGCGAAGAATGGAACATCCGGACTATACGGGAAACGAGGAATTCAATTTCTTTCTTGCTGTTGCCTTTCCGGATGATGAGCTTGAAATTATGGATTACAACAGAGTTGTAAAGGATTTAAACGGTATGTGCTCTGATGAATTTTTAAGCCGTGTGTTTGAAAAATTTGAAATCAAAAAGGAAAACGAACCGTTTCATCCAACCGAAAGGCATACCTTTGGCATGTATCTTGATAAGGAATGGTATTCTTTAAAGGCAAAGAAATCTATCATTGATGAAAATGATCCTGTTGCAAGGCTTGATGTTTCCATTCTGCAGGAAAGCCTTTTGGATCCTATTTTAGGCATAAAAGATCCGAAGAATGACAGCCGAATTGATTTTATCGGCGGTATAAGAGGGCTTGCAGAGCTTGAAAAGCGTGCAAAAACAGATATGAAGCTTGCGTTTTCAATGTATCCGACTACAACGGATGATTTAATGGCAATTGCAGATGCAGGAAAAATCATGCCGCCGAAATCTACCTGGTTTGAACCAAAGCTGCTTTCAGGGCTGTTTATTCATCATTTATCATAAAAACTTGAATGGTTTCAAATATTTTCTTGTCAATACTATTCAAATGTGATATAATGAACTATACTTATTCTTTGAGGAGATACGCTTTATGAAAATAGCAAAAGAGTACAGCAAAAAATTTGACTTTAAGCGTCAGACAGAATACGCTGTTAAGGGCATTACAAAGATTTGTAATAAAATCGGCCCTCGTAAGCCGGGTTCACCTGAGGAACTTCGTGCACAGCAGTGGTTTGAAAAAGATATGAAAAACTACTGTGATGAAACAAGAATTGAAGAATTTACACTGCATCGTCAGGGCTTTATGGGATTTATTCCGTTTACGGTTATCTGCGGTGTTGCAAGTGTATTTGTAAACTGGTTTGTAAGCCCGATCTGGGCACTTGTGCTTTGTGTACTTGCATTCATTCCGCTTATTTTTGAATTCCTTATGTATAAGCAGTTTGATGATTTCCTTTTCCCGAAGCAGACATCACATAATATGATTGCAACAAGAAAGCCGAAAGGCGAGGTTAAAAAGCGTATCATTATGATTGGTCATTCTGATTCGCAGTTTGAATGGAATCTGAATTACCTTATGGGTGGTCTTCAGGCAAAGCTTCTTGTTGAAATTCCTGCTGTTGTAGGTCTTGTTATTCAAACGGCTATTGCCGTTACTGCATTAATCGTAAGTGCTGTAAACGGCGGCGTTGTTGCTGCAAATGCAATTCCAAAGCTTCATACAATGTTTATTGTATTCTTTGTTATTTCATGCGTTTTCATTCCTTTTGAATTGGCATTCCTTTTCTTCCAGAGCTGGACGAAGTCTGTTCCCGGTGCATCAGATAACCTTTCAGGCTGCTATGTTGGTATGGCTGCAATCAAGTCTCTTGGCGAAGCAGATGTTCGCTTTGAGAATACAGAGGTTGTTATGATTTGCTCAGGCTCAGAAGAAGCAGGTCTTAGAGGCTCAAAGGCTTATGCAAAGGCACACGAGCAGGAGCTTAAGGATATTCCGACAGCAGTTGTTGCGCTTGATACCTTCCGTGATCTTGAAACAATGGCTGTTTATGACAGAGATTTATCGGGCACAGTTAAGCACCATAACGGCGTTAAAAAGCTTGTTCACGATGCATGCGCAAACTGCGGCTTTGATGTAAATTATGAATCAATTTATATTGGAGGCTCGGATGCTGCTTCCTTTACTCAGCGAGGTATTCCTGCAACAGGCTTTGCTGCTATGGACCCTGCTCCGCCAAGATATTATCATACAAGACTTGATACACCGGAAAACCTTCGCCCGGATTGTATCGAGGTTGGTATTGAAATTGCGGTTGAAACGCTTTGTATGTTTGATAAGGACGGCTGTGAAGGCGTAACAGACTAATTAAAAAATGAAGATAACCCGATGGTATAGCCATTGGGTTATTTTTTATATAAGCTATGGTAGGGGCGAGCATTGCTCGTCCGTTTTTGTTATTTTAAATTTATATTTTATTTTTAAGCTAAATATGATACAATACTATTAATTATATTAAGATTTACAGAGGTTACGAAATGAAATTACTTGTTATAGACGGAAACAGCATTGTAAACCGTGCATTTTACGGCATAAAACTTCTTGCAACAAAAAGCGGATATTACACTAATGCGATTTACGGCTTTCTGAATATTATGCTTAAAAATCAGGATTTGTGCAATCCCGACGCTGTTGCAGTTGCATTTGATGTGCATGCGCCAACCTTCCGCCATAAAATGTATGATGCATACAAGGCGGGCCGTCATGGTATGCCCGATGAATTAAGACAGCAGATGCCTGTTCTGAAAAATCTGCTCCATTGTCTTGGCTATAAAACGATTGAATGTGCGGGCTGGGAGGCTGATGACATTCTCGGCACACTTGCTGAAAGCTGCCGCAACAATGGCGATGAATGCTTTATTGCAACGGGCGACAGGGACTCGCTCCAGCTTGCGCACGGCGGTGTTAAGGTGCTTCTTGCGCGAACAAAAATGGGACAAACTGTTACTGATATATATGATGAAAACGCAATTATGGAAGAATACGGCGTTACACCTGCCGAGTTGATTCAGGTTAAGGCATTGCAGGGCGACAGCAGTGATAATATCCCCGGAGTGGCTGGCGTTGGCGCAAAAACAGCGCTTGATTTGATTCAGAGATTTAAGAATATTGACAATATTTATGAAAAGCTTGATGAAATAGATATCAAAAAGGGTGTTCGTGAAAAGCTCAGAAACGATAAGGAAAAGGCTTATCTTTCTCTTGATTTAGGAACAATCAGAACGGATGCACCTATAGATAAAATGGCGTCTGCTTATGTTGTAGACGGCGGGGATAAATCGCTTGCTGCCGCTGAATTTGCAAGGCTTGAGCTGTTCAGCCTGATTGATAAATTCGGCTTAAACAGAAATGATGCAAAGGTTGAGGTTGTTGAAGAAAAGCCAAGAGAACTTACTATGGATATTTGCACCTCAGCAAAAGAGCTTCTTGAAAAAATCGGAAAGGACAGTGCATATTTTTATACGGATGTACTTGATGGTGCGATTACGGATTTGTACTTTGCATTCGGCGATGAAATCATTGTTATGCCGTCTTATTGTGAAGAATTCAGCAATTTTATCAAGACATTTTTTGAAAGTGATGTCAAGAAATTCAGCTATAATACAAAGGAGCTGCATCGCCTTGCCGCAAAAATGGGCATAAACTGCTGCAATGTCTGCGGAGATTTAATGCTTTCTGCTTATCTTCTTCGCCCGTCTGATACGAATTATGCGATAGACCATTTGTGTCTTGAATACGGAATAACCGTTCCCGAATATCAGAATGAAATGGGCAGTGCGGAAGATGCTGTGTCTTATGCGGCAGTGCTGAAACCATTATTTGACAAAACAGATATTTTACTTGAGGAAGCAGAGCAGACAAAGCTTTTAACGGATGTTGAGCTTCCGCTTGCCAAAGTGCTTGGCAAAATGGAAATTGCAGGCTTTGAGGTTGATAAGGCAGGTATTGAGGCATTCGGAAAACGACTTTCCGAAAGAATCAAAGAGCTTACTGCTGAAATCTACAGCTCAGTCGGTCATGAATTCAATATTAATTCGCCGAAACAGCTTGGTGTAATTCTCTTTGAAGAAATGGGCATTCCCTGCAAGAAAAAAACAAAAAGCGGCTATTCAACAAAGGCAGAGATTCTTGAGGAGCTTGCTCCCGAATATCCTGTTGTATCGCTTATTCTTGAATACAGAAGTCTTTCAAAATTGAAATCAACCTATTGTGACGGACTGATTAAGGTTATCGCGGAGGACGGCAGAATTCATACCTCGTTCAATCAGGTTGAAACAAGAACAGGCAGAATTTCCTCGCTTGAACCGAATCTGCAGAATATCCCAATCAGAACAGAGCTTGGCAGAGAAATGCGAAAATTCTTCCGTGCAAAGAACGGCTGTGTTCTGATTGATGCGGACTACAGCCAGATTGAGCTTCGTGTGCTTGCCGATCTTGCGGATGATGAAAATATGATAGCTGCGTTCAACAGCGGCGAGGATATTCACAGAAGAACGGCTTCGCAGGTGTTCGGGCTTCCGCTGCAAATCGTTACGCCGACAAT
>JAIDLO010000199.1 GCA_029050995.1 Eubacterium sp.
ATCGTCGGCAGCGCCCGATGTGAAAAACAGACATATTAACAATATTTTTATAAAGAATTTGACCAAAGAAAAACGGGCGGCTAATAGCCGCCCCTACGATTTTTAGTGATTTGAAAATTGAGATGAATCTTAAACACCCGAATAAGCACTGAAGCCGCCGTCTACGGGGATATTCACGCCTGTAATAAATCCGCTGTATGCTTCGTCGCAAAGGAAAAGAAGTGCGCCGTCAAGCTCTTCTGCCTCGCCGAAACGATTCATCGGTGTTGCAGCAAGGATTTTCTTTGAACGCTCTGTCGGTGTGCCGTCCTCATTCCAGAGAAGTGTTTTATTCTGATTTGTTGAGAAGAAGCCCGGAGCAATTGCATTAACACGGATTCCAACAGGTGCAAAATGCGTTGCCATCCATTCCGTGAAATTCTTAACAGCTGCTTTTGCTGCTGAATAAGCAGGAATTCTTGTTAATGGTCTGTATGCATTCATTGAGGTTACCATAACAATGCATGCATTTTCCTTTTCAACCATATCACGGGCAAACACCTGGGTAGGAATAAGCGTGCCGAGGAAATTAAGATTGAAAACAAAGCTGATACCTGAAGGATCAAGATCAAAGAAGGTTTTAACATTTTCATCCTTCTGAAGAAGATCTATCTTTTCAAGAGTATCCTTTGTTGTTGTACCCTTTGGATTATTTCCGCCTGCACCATTTAAAAGAATATCGCAGGTGCCGAGCTTTTCAGCAACAATATCCCTTGCCTGCTGCATAGACTCTAATTCAAGAACATTGCAGGCAACCGCAATAGCTGTACCGCCGTCTGCATTAATTTCATCAGCACATTTCTGCGCTGCTGCTTCATTTAAATCAAGAACAGCAACCTTGCAGCCCTGCTTTGCAAGCGTTTTTGCAAATGCACCGCAGAGAACACCACCGCCGCCTGTTACAACTGCAACTCTGCCATTTAAATTTTCATGCTTCATTTTATTATTCCTTTCTGCTCTTTTCAACTGCTTCCCACAAGCCGTTGAGATAGCTTACACCGAGCGCTCTGTCATAAAGTCCGTAGCCCGGTCTTGCAACCTCGCCCCAGATCATTCTGCCGTGATCAGGACGGATATAGCCGTCAAAACCAACCTCCTGAAGCGCCTTAACAATTTCATACATATCAAGAGAGCCTGCGTTGCTTTCGTGGGATGTTTCATTAAACCACTGATTATTGATTGAAACATTGCGAAGATGCGCAAAGTAAATTCTTTCTGCAATAACAGGATCCTTGATAATATCAACCATATCGTTCTTCGGGCTTGCACCGAGAGAACCTGTGCAAAGTGTTATACCATTATATTTATTATCAACCATTGTTAAAAGCTTTTTGATAGCTTCCTTGCCTGTTATAATACGAGGAAGCCCGAAAATGCTCCACGGCGGATCATCCGGATGAATCGCCATTTTAACATCGCATTCCTCACAAACAGGCATAATTGCTTCAAGGAAATATTTTAAATTTTCCCATAAATCATCAGCGGTAACGCCCTTGTATTTTTCAAAAAGCTCTTTGATTTCGCCCATTCTTTCAGTTTCCCAGCCCGGCATAGCATAGCCGTTTGAGTTGCTGTCTATCTCTCTGAACATATCCTCAGGAGATTTGCCCTCTACCTGCTTTCCGTCATAGCAAAGGCAGGTTGAGCCATCAGGAAGAGGCATATAAAGATCTGTTCGTGTCCAGTCAAACACCGGCATAAAGTTATAACAAATACATTTAACGCCAACCTTTGAAAGATTTCTGATTGATGTTTTGTAATTTTCAATATACTGATCTCTTGTCGGCAATCCGATTTTGATGTCTTCATGCACATTAACACTTTCTATACATTCCATAGAAAGCCCTGCTGCTGTAATTTCATCATACATTTTCTGAACTCTGTCCATCGTCCATGCTTCGCCTGCAGGCAAATCATGAAGCGCAGGAACAACGCCAACAACATTGGGGATTTGCTTGATTTGCTCAAGGCTTATTGTATCAAGCCCGGCACCAAACCAGCGAAAAGTCATCTGCATAGTATTTCTACCTCCTGTTTTTTTCTTTCATATTTTATCATTATAGGAAAATTTTTTCAATATATTTGCTGATTTATTTTTTCTTTTTGTGTTTATCAAAAAGGACTTCCGTTTCTTCTCCTATATCCTGAATGCACTTATATTTTCCCGTTATCGTGCATCCGTCTTTCCGCATATCTATTTTAATATCTTCCGATAAGATTTCCGCATCTTGAAGCTGTTCTTCCTTCTTTTTTTCAAGCTCTGCTTTTGCAAGCTTTTCAAGCGCTTCATCACTTATTGCAACCGTTTCTGTTTTGAAATAATCATAATGCTCTTTAATGATACCGACAGGCAGGCGGTATTTATTGATTTCAAGATAGGTTTTATCCGTTGTTTCTGCCGCATTGCCGATATCCTTTTTCAGATAAAGCGGTATTTCCATACCGAAAATGGAAAGAGAGCGATAATCCTTGCTGTAGGTTGATATCTGCTCATCCTGATTTCTGCTGATATTTATTGAAATTTTATCATCAATCTCTGCCAGAACTCTGCCGTATGCATGCGTATAATGATTTTTCTTATCC
>JAIDLO010000002.1 GCA_029050995.1 Eubacterium sp.
TATTTGTGCATTTCATTACAAAATGACATATAAAAACCGCTGTAGTAAGCTTCCTACAGCGGTCATTTTAGAATTAGTTTATATTTCGTTTATAATTGGTTTACTTTTATCTGTTGTGTAAACATTTCTCTGTTTCTGTATGTTTCAGTTTTCGATTGAGGCTTTGATTGCTGCGTTAATTCTTTCTCTTGTTTCAAGCATCCATTCTTTTGAATGCGGATAATCAGAGAAGGTAAGCTCCTGCTCAAGTCCTTCCTCTAAAACATCAAGTGCCTTCTCTCTGCCTGCAAGCTTTTCAAGTGTCTGCAGTGCCATCATATCCTGAAAACCGTCATAAAAAACCTTTAGTCTTAATGAGCAAAGCGGTGTTCCGTCCTTTTTCGGATAGACAACATAGCTGTCGCCTGATTGAAAGGCTTTTCCTGCATCCGTTATTTCATATGGATTTATTTTCATTTTTGAGTAGCGGGTGTTCCAGAAATTGAATCCCCAATGCAGAAATCCCTTAACATTATATTTATATAGCTGATAGCCGAGCACTCTGTTTCGCTCAGACGGAATTGAGAAAAACCGGTTTGAAACATATTTGTTATCCTGTGCACAGCAGTAATATGTCCACAATTCTGGAACATTTCCGATAAACGGCGTTATATGATCGTTTGAAGGAATCGGTGTGTTGACCAATCCCTTTTTGTAAAACTTAAAATCGGATAAAGCGTCAATAATTTTGTAGCCGCTGAATAATTTTTTTATTGTGTTTGCAGCAATTCGGTATGTAAATGTCTGTGATGCATTCGGCTCGTCACTAACATGAATCAGGGTTTTGTTTTTCAGCCCCATTGCATCAATAAAGTGTTTAAGCTCTGTTGAAAACTCAGTTAAAAATCTTTTGTACTTTTTTGATATAACAAGCGTTTTCCAGCCGAAAATCTGCTTGTATTCTCCGTCAACTGTTGCCATGATTTTCGGCGCAAAGCGCGCACCCCATTGCGTAAAGAAATGTGCCATTTCAAAGTATTCAATGCCGCAGGACTGCGCAGTTTCAATCCATTTTTTCAATTTATCAAAGTTAAAGGCATATTTGCCGTTTGCTACTGTAACATCAATAAGCTGAACAGTTGGTCGTTCGCCGCCGACTGCTATATCAAGAGAGGGCGTAAACAGAGGTGTTAGAATACAGTTCATACCGTGCTCACGGGCAACAGCCATATAGCTTTTAACAACTCTCCAGTATTCATCTGAAAATGCTTCAAAGCCGTATTCCTGCATTAAGCAGTCGCTGTGAAACCAGTTTGTGAAAATAAGACTTTGCTTTTCAAGAGAACAATCTATAATTTCAATTTCAAATTCAACTGCTTTTTCTTCATTTTCGGCAGATACAATAAGTTCAATTTTATGCTTTCCGGCTTTTAATTTTTCTGTCGGTGCAATTTCAAACCATATCGTTTTTGCGCCGTTTTCAAGTTTTATCTTATCATCGGCAGGAAGCAGCAAATCCGGGTAATAGCCATCCTTGCTCTTTATAACATAATCATCTGCCGTTTTTTCGTTAATTGCATATTCGCTTGGTATGTATTCAACCGTGTACGCAGTTATGCAATTCAAATCGGATTTTATTTCAAGTGAAATTTCGTTACAGTCTGCTTCTATGTAAAGCTGAAAGGATTTCCTTTCGTTATTCAGCATGGAAAATCCATTGAAGCTGCTATTCGGAATGTTTTCGGCACGCATAACCTTTTCAAGAGAAGAGAGAAGCGTTAAATTCATAGTCGTCATTTTTAATACCCCTTATTATATTAAGAATTTATTTGATTTCAATACTGTAAATATGTGCTTTAACGGAATTTGTTTCAGAGCCTATTCGCTGAACAGGTATGCTGAAGGAAGTGTTTTTAATCTTATCATTTCGCACTGTACCGTTAAATTTAAAACAGCCGATTGCTTTTTTGCAGAATAAGCCTGCTTTCAGCCTTGTTCTGAGCGGCTTTGTATCAATGGTAAGATTAAGCTTTTTGTTGGGTACAAGCGTATAATCAAATTCATAGTCAAAGCCCTCTGCCGTAAAGCCGAGCTTGTTGTTTTCCGTTATTCTGATATTGTATGTTCCGTATGGAGCGTCTGCTTCCATAATAATCTGATTCGGAACAACCTCTTTGAATTCAATGGAGAGCTTCAG
>JAIDLO010000020.1 GCA_029050995.1 Eubacterium sp.
ATATATGCGTTATGTTGTAACGGATGGTTCAGGGCGGCGAGCGGATTATGAGAATCAATCAGCCGGTAAAACATCAACTGCACAAAGCGGAAGAATGGTGGGGGACAGAGAAATACTCTACACTTGGTTTGCAGGCTTTTATCCGTATGATCATCCAAAGTATTCCATTGTGGTTATGATGGAGGACGGAACAAGCGGTGCAACGGATTGCGGACCGATTTTTAGGACTATTGTTGAAAATCTGGAAAAATAGTGTTAATATGTATTTGAGGTGATTTTATGCAGACTTCAAAGCTTAAAACATTATTAATTTATAAATATCTTGAAGAATTCTCAGATGACGGAAACCCTGTTTCAACAACAGAGCTTATTGCAATGTTAAAAGAAAAGGGAATACCTGCTGAACGAAAAAGCATCTATGCAGATGTAAAAGCGCTCAACGAAATCGGTTGTAACATTCTATCGGTTAAATCTCCGAAAATCGGCTTTTTTGTTGCAGACAGAAGATTTGATCTTCCCGAAGTAAGGCTTCTGATTGATGCGGTTTCCTCAGCAGGATTTATTACGCCGAATAAAACGAAGGTGCTTGTTGATAAGCTGGAAAGCCTTTTGTCTGCCAATCAGGCAAAGACGCTGAAATCTCAGGTGTATTGCAGCGGTGAAAACAAATGCGATAACGAAGAGATTTACTACATAATTAACGGGCTTGATGAAGCGATCAACAATAAAAAACAGGTAAAGTTTGTTTATAAAAGAAGAAACATTGATAAGGAGCAAAAGAAATCATTTACGGAAAAGACCTTTACTGTTTCTCCGTATGCTTTGATTTGGAAAGAGGATCATTATTATCTTGTTTGCAACAATAAAAAGTATGATAATCTGATTAATTTAAGGCTGGACAGAATGAAGAAAATTGAAATTCTTGATGAGCCTCAGCGTCCTGTTTCTGAAGTCAGCGAATATGATGTTTTCAATTCAGCCGATTATTCTGCAAAAATGTTTAATATGTTCAGCGGGGATACGGACGAAGTAACGCTTCTCTGTAATCTTGATATCCGTGAAGAAATTATGGATAGGTTCGGCTCTAAAATTCCGCTTAAAGCAGCAGATATCGAGCATTTTGAAACAACAATCAATGCGGCTGTAAGTGACGGACTTGTCAGCTGGATTATGCAGTACGGCAAAGATATCAAGGTTTTAAAACCGCAATATCTTGCCGATATGGTTGCCGAAAAAGCAAGAAAGATTGCAGAATTATATTAAGTATTATCATAAAGGAGGGAACAAAGTGGCTTTTAAATTAAATAGCGTTGTGCCTTGGGGCAGAAATATGCAAGAGTATCAATTGATGTTCAAATTAACAGAGGATGATTTGAATAAGAAAATTGCGGGTTTTGGTGACGGTCCTGCATGCTTTAATTATGAAATGAATGAGAGAAACGGAAAAGTAGTTTCGTTTGATATCATTTATCAATTTTCCAAAGCCGATATTGAAAAAAGAATAGAAGAAGTTCGTGTTACTGTTATGCAACAAATGCGTGAAAACATGAATAACTATGTATGGAAGAATATTAAGGATTTAGATGATCTTGAAAATACTCGTATGTCTGCTATGCGGAAATTTTTATTCGATTATGAAAACGGAAAAGCAGAAGGCAGATACATATATCACGAATTGCCAAATAAGCTGCCTTATGAAGAAAACCATTTTGATATCGGACTAAGCTCTCATTTTCTTTTAATGTATACTGCGTTAGGATATGATTTCCATATCGCTTCAATGGAAGAAATGCTTAGAGTTTGTAAAGAAATAAGAATTTTTCCGATTGTTGATTTAGATGCAAATGAAACGGACTTAGTTACTGATGTTATTAACTACTTTAAAAAGAATTACAAAGTTGAAATTGTTAAAACAGAATATGAATTCCAAAAGGGAGAAAATAAGCTTCTGATT
>JAIDLO010000200.1 GCA_029050995.1 Eubacterium sp.
CCTCAAAGGTTAAGCCTTCTTCGTTTGCTCTGTTGATAATTTTATCATCAATATCCGTAAAATTCTGAACAAATTTTACATTATAACCTCTGTATTCAAGATATCTTCTCAATACATCAAATACGCAAAGCGGTCTTGCATTACCGATATGAATAAAATTATAAACAGTCGGTCCGCAAGCGTAAATCTTAACCTCATTTTCATCAATAGGAATAAACTCTTCCTTTGTTTTGGACATTGTATTAAATATTCTCATTTCAGCTTTTCCTCCAATTCCTTGATTGTCTTTTTAAGCTCTTCAATTGCATTTATATTCGTATTTATTGCAGACATAACTGGATCGGGAATATTGACCTGATCAAGATCGTCAACTCTTTCTCCGTCAATTTTTACAACCTTACCCGGAATACCGACAACTGTACTGTTTGGCTCAACATCACGAACAACAACGGCACCTGCCGCAACCTTAGCATTTTTTCCGACTGTTATCGGACCAAGCACCTTTGCGCCTGAACCAATCATTACGCCGCTTTCAATCGTAGGATGCCTTTTTCCGATATCCTTACCTGTTCCTCCAAGCGTAACACCCTGGTAAATCATTACATCATCGCCGATCTCGGTTGTTTCGCCGATAACGATACCATGCCCGTGATCTATACATACGCGTCTGCCGATTGTTGCACCCGGATGAATTTCAATACCCGTTTTGTGCGCGCTTCTCTGGCTGATTAATCTTGCCATAAACGGCATATTATGATTTAAAAACCATTTTGCTTTTCTATGGCTTCTTAATGCTTTAAAGCCCGGATAAAGCAAAACGATTTCAATAGGACTTCTTGCAGCAGGATCGTGATCCATAAAACTTTTAACAGACTCTTTAAAATCTTTAAACATATAATCCTCCCTATAATAAATTACAAATAAAACAAAAAGCCTCTGCCGTAACGACAGAGGCAATAAAATTGCGGTTCCACTCTTTCTTATACTCAGCTGCATCTCAACAGCTTTGCCGATAACGGTGCTTACCGCCGCAAAATACTATGATTTCCTTTGCGGAACTCACAAGTGCATTTCAATGAATTCTTAATATGGGCATTTCAGCAAACAGCCCACTCTCTGAAAAAAGAATACTCATTTACTTCTCTTGTTCAAAGTCTTTGAATATTTAATACAATATTATTATAGCAAAAAAAGTTCATTTTGCAACAATTATTTTGTTTCGATTAAAAACCAACCGTCTTTTGTATATTTAATGCCCGATAATACAGAAACAACACAAGCAATCCAGAATAAAACAGTTGCAATGATATGTAAAATATTATCATTAATGATATTTCCTGCAATTTCATTAAATGCAAGGGAAAGGAAAATTATACCTGTTGAAGCCATCTGAAGAAATGTTTTTGCTTTTCCGAAAACATTTGCCGCAATAACCTTACCTTTTGAAGCAGCAATCATACGAACACCGCTAACAAGAAATTCCCTTGCAAGCATAAAGGAAAAGCAAACAACATCGCAGTAGCCAAGCTTAACCATAATGATAAACGCAGTCATAACAAGGGCTTTATCGGCAAGCGGATCCATAAGCTTTCCGAAATCGGTAACAAGATGCCTTTTTCTTGCGATATTTCCGTCTACTGTATCGCTCATACAGCCAAGGAAATAAACAACAAGTGATGCTACCCAATGATATGGAAAAGGAATAAGAACAGTTGCTAAAAGAACAGGCACTGTTATCATTCTGAATATCGTTATTTTATTTGGTAAATTCATAATGTACACTCTCCTATCAAATCATATCCGTCAAAATCTGTTATTTTTACATCAACAAAAGAGCCGATTTCAAGCTCTTTATCTGATGTAAAAATAATACCGCTGTCTATTTCAGGAGAATCAAGATAGCTTCTTCCTATATATTTATCATCATCTTTTTCATCAATGATAACCTTATAAGTATTACCAATTTTGCTCTTATTCGCTTCTTCGGTAATTGTATATTGAATATCCATTAAAACATCAGCTCGCTTTTGTTTAACAGCATCATCAATCTGATTTTCAAAGCTGTATGCAGGCGTATCTTCTTCAGGAGAATACGCAAAACAGCCCATTTTATCAAACTTAATATCCTTAACAAATCTGCAAAGCTCTTCAAACTGTTCTTCTGTTTCTCCCGGGAAACCAACCATAAAGGTTGTTCTTAAAGAAAGATTCGGGATATTCTTTTTCATTTTTAAAATTAAAGCTTTAAGAGAATTATAATCGCCGAATCTGTTCATGGATTTCAGAATTTCGCCGTTACAATGCTGAAGCGGAATGTCTATGTAAGAGCAGATTTTTTCTTCAGATGCAATAACCTCTATCAGCTCATCAGTAACTCTGTCGGGATAGCAATAAAACAGTCTAATCCATTCAATGCCGCTGATTTTACAAAGCTCTTTTAAAAGTTCTGCAAGCTTATACTCGCCGTAAATCTGCTTGCCGTATTTTGTGGTATCCTGCGCTATTAAAATAAGCTCTTTAACACCATTCTCTGCAAGGGTTTCGGCTTCATTTAAAATACTCTGCATTTCCCGCTCTCTGTATTCCCCTCTGATCAGTGGAATCGCACAATAGGAGCAACGATTATCACAGCCGTCCGAAAGCTTTAAATACGCCCAATGAGGCGGTGTAGACACAAGCCTTTCGTCATCAAGAGGAAGATAACACTTATCAGGGAAATTAGATGTCTGAATTCCAACAAGTGCTTTCTGGCATACCTTAACAATATCTGCATCAGCACCGATACCGATAACGGCATCTACCTCAGGGATTTCTTTAAGAATTTCATCTTTATATCGTTCAGCAAGACAACCTGTTACAACAATCGCAGAAATAAGCCCTGCTTTTTTATATTCGGCAGTTTCAAGTATTGTTTCAATCGCTTCTGTTTTCGCACTTTCGATAAAGCCGCAGGTATTGATGATCATAACATCCGAATCTTCAATATTCGGAACAATCTGAAAGCCGTTCTTATTCAGTTTATCAAGCATCATTTCGCCGTCTACCTGATTTTTAGGGCAGCCAAGCGAAATCATTCCTACTTTAAACATAGTTTTCATTCTCTATTCTGTTAAACGCTGCTTTGATATCGCCGTATGAAAAGCCTTTTCTCATAAGAGCGGCAACCACTTTTTCTTTACCGTTTTCAGCATTTAACTTACTGTAATACTTCTTATTAATAATTGTTATAATACTTTCAACAGAATCAATTTCCGAATCCTCTATTATTTCAGCAACGATATCTCGGCTGATACCTTTTTTATAAAGCTCCTGCTTAACATGATTATTGGAATAATTCTTATTTTTAAATAAATGCTCAGCATAGTTTCTTGCGAATTTTTCGTCATCAAGATAACCAAGCTCTTCAAATCTTTCAATGGCTTTTTCGGCAGAAGCCTCATCAACTGTTCTTAAAAGCTTTCCTCTTAACTCTTTAACAGAATGATCACGCCTTGAAAGAAAATCCGCGCATTTATTAAAGGCTTTTCTGTAATTAATCTTATCAACAAGACTATTCCATTCTTCTTCCGTAATATCTGTGCCGTCTTTAATATAGTTTTCTGCCCAGAAATTTACATCTGTTGTAATTTGGTATTCATCATCAAGAAGCAGGTGGATTTTACTCCCCCTGCCCTTTTGTGCTTTAATGATCATTAATCTTCGTCGTCTTCAACTGCTATATCAAGCTTTGCTCTTGCAGCAGCTCTTGTTTGCTTAACAGTTGGCTTTTCTTCCTCTTCTTCATCATCAAGCACTGCTTTTGAAACAGCCTTTGCCTGATATTTATGATTAGAGCTTTGCTGAATTTCAGCCATTTTATCCTTAATCTGCTGTTCCAGCTTAGCAAGGAATTCCGGATCACTCTTGATTAAATCCTTAACCTTTTCTCTGCCCTGGCCAAGTCTTTCGTCGCCATAAGAGAACCATGAACCGCTCTTCTTGATAATATCATATTCAACAGCAAGGTCAATAATTTCGCCGTCTTTGCTGATACCTGTACCATACATAATATCAAATTCAGCCTGTTTGAATGGCGGTGCAAGCTTGTTTTTAACAATCTTTGCTCTTGTTCTGTTACCAACAAAATCAGAGCCTGTTCCTTTAATACCTTCAACTCTTCTTACATCAATACGCATTGAAGAATAGAACTTGAGCGCACGACCGCCTGTTGTTACCTCAGGATTACCATACATAACGCCAACCTTTTCACGAAGCTGGTTGATGAAGATAATAAGGCAGTTGCTCTTATTAATAGCACCTGTAAGCTTACGAAGCGCCTGGCTCATAAGTCTTGCATGAAGACCAACATGAGAATCGCCCATATCGCCGTCTATTTCCGTTTTCGGAACAAGTGCAGCAACAGAGTCTACTACAATAATATCAACCGCATTTGAGCGTACAAGCTGTTCTGTAATCTCAAGTGCCTGCTCGCCGTAATCAGGCTGCGCAACAAGAAGAGAATCAACATCAACGCCAAGATTCTGTGCATAAACAGGATCAAGCGCATGCTCAGCATCAATAAATGCAGCTTCGCCGCCCTGCTTCTGTGCCTCTGCGATACAATGAAGCGCAAGCGTTGTTTTACCTGATGATTCAGGACCGTAAATTTCAACAATTCTTCCCTTTGGTAAACCATTAATACCCGTTGCAATATCAAGCGTTAATGATCCCGTTGGAATAGATGCAACATTAAGACTGCTGTTTGCACCAAGACGCATAACTGCGTTTTTACCATACAATTTCTCAATCTGCTTAATCGCAGAATCAAGAGCTGTTTTTTTATCTGAAACTGTAGCCATATATCCCATAGCCTTTCTGCCCTAATATTAATTATGTACATTTCATAGTTCGGGCAAATGAAATGTTTTAAATTAAACAGAAATTATGCTTGTCACATATTCTCTCTTAAATTACTATCTTATTATAATAAATTCAGTAAATAAAATCAATAAAAACCGAAAAAAAGAGAACAAACTTTCTCTTTTTAAAATTATTATAAAAAAATGCTTGCATTTTGCAGATATTTATGTTAATATCATTGCGTTGTAAATTTATAAGGAGGTGTTCGCTAATGGCAAAATGTGAATACTGCGGAAAAGAAATGACATTCGGTATTAAAGTATCTCACTCACACAGAAGATCAAACAGAACTTGGAAACCAAATATTAAAAAGGTTAAGGCTATTGTTAACGGCTCTCCTAAAAGAGTAAATGTTTGCACAAGATGCCTTCGCTCCGGCAAAGTTGAAAGAGCTTAATTACCGTAAAAATGACCACCGAATTTCGGTGGTCTGTTTTTTTCTTGTTTTATGGAATTATTTGTGTTACATTAAGATTATCAAAGCAAGGAGTTTATTATGTTAAAATTAATACCGCAACCGCAAAAAATTGAAAAATTGAGTGATGAAACATTCTCAATTACTACAATCACACTTGGTAAAAATGATTTAAGCAATAATGCTGTAGAAGATTTTCTCTCATTCTGTTCTCTTCCTGCAAGTGAAACAGAAAATATTATATTTATTTCCGATTGTTCTTTGTGTGAAGAAGAATATAGTATTGAAACAGGAAAAGAAATAAAAATACTTTCTAATTCTGCTTCGGGACAGCTTTATGCGCTTCAGACGCTTAAACAAATCATTTTCCAATGCAAGGACAACATTCCTCATATAAGAATAACAGACAAGCCTGCTTACAAATTCAGAGGCTTTATGCTTGATGTGGGCAGATACTTTTTCAGCGTTGATGATGTTAAGAAGATTATAAACAGAATGGTGCTTCACAAGCTGAATGTTCTGCATCTGCATTTAACGGAAGATCAAGGCTGGCGTGTTGAAATTGAAAAATATCCGCTTTTAACCAAAATAGGCTCTGAACGAAAGAAAACGAATTTTAATCATAAGCCGCACGGCGGTTTTTATACCAAGCAGGATATTAAAGAAATTGTTGATTATGCACATTCTTTTTCAATCAAGGTTATGCCTGAATTTGATATTCCGGGGCATTCAAGGGCTGCTATTGCCAGTTATAATGATTTAACTTGCTTCCCCCGTCCGCTTCCTGTTGCAGACCATTGGGGCGTTAAGCATGATGTACTCTGCGTAGGTAAAGAAAGTACAATTCAATTTGTTTATGATGTGCTTGATGAATTTTTTGAGATGTTTCCTGATGAATATATACATATCGGCGGAGATGAAGTTCCGAAGCACAGATGGGATTTATGCCCTGCCTGCAATGCCAAGCGCGAAGAGCTCGGTTTAAAGACAAGTGATGCACTTCAGTTCTGGTTTATGAACCAAATCAAAGATTACTGTAAGGAACACGGAAAACAGGCTTTTATGTGGAGCTGGGAGCTTGAGGATGATTCTCTGCTGGATACCGATTTAGGCTTTACGAAATGCGGCGATATGGACACGAAAAACAGACCTTTTATTGACACATCAACAAAAGCAAATTATATAGATTTACCCTACGGATATATCAGCCTTAAGGATACGGCTAATCATAAAGTTTACAGCGGTAATGCACTTGGTGTTGAAGCAGCATTATGGACAGAATATGTACCTCATATGAAGAAAGCAGATATAATGAGCTTCCCTCGTACAGGCTGTATTGCCGAAACAGGCTGGAATGGTAACTGTTCATGGGATAGCTTTTCAAATAAGCTGAATTACTATTACAGCTATCTTGATAAAAATAACATAAAATACGCAAAGCCGAATAAAGCAAATTCAAACAAGCTAAGAGCAAAATTAAGCATTCTCTTATTTGAACGCCGCCAGCTTGCCTGGGAAGGCTTGCATAATATATTTGACGATAAAAAAATAGAAAAACTTGCAAAGCAAAACCGCTAATCAAAGATTAGCGGTTTATCTATTTTAAAAAGTTCATAGCATTATTATATTTATCTTTATATAGTTCCTTGCTTCTATCAGAAAGTTTAGCAAAACTGCGTTCTAACTTTGTTCTTACAAACTCCTTTCCCTCAATATAGCCATTATTTCTTATAGCATATTCAAGAAAAAGCAGACTTGGAATACTATCAAAATGTGAAACAGCATCTGCATCTGCAACACAAATTTCTTCTATCGTGCTTCTTTCGCTTTTTACGCTACCCCTATGATTTCTTATACAATTCTGCACTAAAACGATTTTATCTTCATCATAATTAAATTTTGTCAATATATCATAAGCAATTTCAGCGCCATGAATATGATGATTTTTATATAAACTATAATCTGTTGCAGATGCAATATCGTGAAGCCAAGACGCAATTGAAACGACTTCCTTATCTGCACAATATTGCTCAGCCAAAAATTCTCCATTTTTTACAACAGCAACTATGTGATCATAAAGTCCCATGCCAAATTTATTCTGTGGTTTTTCACAAATTGTCTTTAATTCGCATTCCAATGATTTAATTATATCTACTCTTTCCATAATCTACTCCAATTCACTTTCATAATTACATTATAGAACAAAAGTTCTTGATTGTAAATAGAAAAATAGCACAGATTAAAATCTGTGCTGAATAGTTTACTGATTCATTTCTTCAGCAGCGGCTGCAGCCTTAGCTGCCTTTTTCTGCTGGCTGTATTTTGACTGAGCCATTAAAGCAACCATAAGCATTACGAAACCACCGATCAAGCAAACAAAATATGCTTTTGCCATAGGTGTATTTGTCTGAATACCCTCAACATTTGCATAAAGCTTATCGCCTGAAAGCAAAGCAGTTACTTCCCTGCCCTCAACATAGGAATAAGCATCATGAACATTGATCAAATCATAAACCTTTCCTTCATAAGATACTTTAACATCATAAAAATTTGTTCTTGAGCCGGTTTTCTTATTCACAACCTGTGTTGTTTCAGCGCTCATAACAGTTGCCTTAACCTCTTTATAATCAGGTGTTGCAGCCTTATCCATTGCAATTCTTGTTGGTGCAATACCAACTAATAATAAAATACAAACAACCCATAATGCAATAACAACTTGCTTTTTCATATGAATTTACCTCACTTATTCTTTTTACTTGATAATTTGTTTTCTGTTCCGTTCAGTATTCTTTTAATATTTTGCCTATGGGCAACAATAACAATTACCGCAAACAAAACGGCAATCAGAATTAATGTTAAATCTTTATAATACAATGCAATCAATACAGGATAAAGAATTGCAATAATTATTGAACCAAGACTGATCATTTTAGAAACAGCTATTGTAACAACAAATACGGCAAACAGAATCAGCGCAATTCGCCAGTCAACAAGAATGACCATTCCTGTGCACGCAGCAACGCCTTTTCCGCCTTTAAACTTAAAATAAAGAGGAAACATATGACCCAACACACAGAAGAAGCCTGCAAACTCTTTATGCAGAATTGTTGTTTCTGCCGTATTCAGATTATCAGCAATTTTAAAAAATGTATCAAGCGGTGCATCCAATATAAGAAAAGCAATCAAAATTCCAAGAGCAACCTTTAATATATCTCCAAGCATTGTCAATATCGCTAAAGACTTGCCGTATGTACGAAGCATATTTGTTGCCCCGGCATTACCGCTTCCGGATTCTCTGATATCTCGTTTTTCAAGTGTTTTTGATAATATAATAGAAAAATTAAAGCTGCCTAATAAATAGGAAACAACAGCTATTATAATGTATTTAGCAATCACTTTTTACCCTCGCCCCTTTCTCTGATTATAAATCTGACAGGTGTTCCATCTAATCCGAAAACCTCTCTGATCTGGTTTTCAAGATAACGCTGATAGGAAAAATGGAACAATTCTGCATTATTTACAAAGAAAACAAATGTCGGCGGGCGGGTTGAAGCCTGCGTCATATAATAGATTTTCAACCTTTTACCTTTATCGGTTGGCGGCTGAACTCTTGATGTTGCCATTGCAAGCACTTCATTCAGCTTACCTGTTGAAATTCTCATAGAATTCTGGGAATGAACGAAAGCAATCATTTCAAAAAGTCTGTCTATTCTCTGCCCTGTTTTTGCAGAAATAAACATAACAGGCGCATAACTCATAAATGAAAAATCAATTGCAAGCTTTTTGCGGAACTCATTCATCGTATTGCCGTCCTTTTCAACAGCGTCCCATTTATTGACCGCAACAATGCAAGCCTTGCCTTGATCAAGCGCAATGCCCGCAACCTTTGAATCCTGCTCAGTAAAGCCCTCTGTTGCATCAATCATAATAACACAAACATTCGCTCTTTCAACAGCCATTCTTGCCCTGATAATACTGAATTTCTCAATAGCATCATTAATTTTGCTTTTTCTTCTGATACCTGCTGTATCAATGATATTGAACTTTCCATAGCTGTTTTCAACAAAAGTATCTGTTGTATCTCTTGTTGTTCCTGCAATATCGGAAACAATAGCTCTGTTTTCTCCGCTGATTCTGTTTACAAGAGAGGATTTACCTACATTCGGCTTACCGATAATGGCAACATTGATGATTTCTTCATCCTCTTCCGCATGATCCGTTTCAGGAAAATACTTAATGACTTCATCAAGCAAATCCCCTGTACCATGACCATGAACGGAAGAAACGGCAATAGGATCACCGAGTCCGAGATTATAAAACTCATAAAACTCAGGATCAGGCGCACCGACTCTATCGCATTTATTAACGCAGAGAATAATCGGCTTTCCGCTTTTCTGAAGCATTGAAGCAACCTCATAATCCGTTGCAACTACACCGCAGTTCAGATCGGTTACAAGCACGATAACATCAGCTGTTTCAATAGCGATTTCAGCCTGCGCTCTCATCTGGCTCAGAATAACATCTGTACTGTACGGCTCAATACCGCCTGTATCAACAAGCAGAAAATTATGATTGAGCCATTCACAATCCCCGTATATTCTATCTCTTGTAACACCCGGTGTGTCGTCTACAATAGAAAGCCTTGTACCTATTAACTTGTTAAATAAAGTAGATTTACCTACATTGGGTCTGCCAACTATGGCAACGACTGGTTTACTCATACAATTTACTCCTAATAACAAGAAAGACGGACAAATCTGCCCGTCTGATAAGTTTTATGCCTCTTCTTTAGCAATAACTTCCTTGCCGTTGTAATAACCGCAGTTTGCACATACCTTATGAGGAACTGTGTAACCTGAACAGTTAGGACACTTAACAAGTGTTGGTGCATTCAACTTCCAAACGCTTGAGCGTCTTTTATTTCTTCTTGCTGATGATACTCTTCTTGCTGGTACTGCCATTTTTATAGCCTCCTTTATTCAAAAAACTGAATTATTTACTCTTCATCAAGCAATTGCAAAAGAGCTGCCATTCTTGGATCAACATCTTTTTTGCAATCACAATTTCCTAAGTTAAGATTTTTGCCGCATTTTGTACACAAGCCCTTGCAATCATCACTGCAAAGCATTTTGCTTGGTAAAAACAGCTGAATTTCTTCTTCAACAAGCTCATCCAAATTCAGGACACCGCTTTCAACAATAATATAATCATCAAAATCAGCATCGCTTTCCAAACTTGGAACAAGAATTTTATTCAGTCTGAAGCAATAATCTTTTTTTATATCTTCCGCACATCTGTCACATACACCGATAAATTCAAAAGAAACTGAAATATCAAGATAAACAACATCTGCCTTTTGATAAACAGAACCTTTAATTTCAACATCCTTTTGCAGCGGATAATATGTGCTGTAGGAAAGAGTATTGAGATTTAATGCATAATTAATGGAAATTGACTCATTACTTCCGTTAAACAGATTGGTAAGGTCTATTTTCAAATTACCACCTCATCTCGCACTTTTAGTATTATATATATAAGAATATATTTTGTCAATAGAAAAATTCAAAAAAAGAACAAAGGCGTGGACAAAACCACGCCGATATATTCTTTAAATTAAGCTTCTTCGCAGTAATCAAAGATTTCAACAGGTAAATCTTCTTTATCACAGCTGATTGTGAAAATGAAATCTACATCTGTTGCTTCTGAAAGCTCGGAAAGCATTTCAAAGAACTGCGGAAGCTTTGCATAATCTCTGCCAACAATTTTAAATGTTGCATCAATAAGAATATCTGTTACATCATAGTTGCCTGCACAGATACCTGCAAGGAAGCCATAAAATGCTTTATGACCGCTGATCCTGTATGTATCTGTTTCAAGAAGTCTTGCTCTTGAAGATACATCATAAGTGAGCTTTGGCTCTTTTTCAACGCAAACAACATTGCCGTCTGAATTTTCAACGCAAGTATTTACAAGATCAATAAGCTTCTTTGTTTTTCCTGCGCCTTTATTACCGATAATAAGTTTAATCATTTAAGATTCCTCCAAATGGTTTATTTCTCACTGATATGATATCATAAACCAAGTTCTTTTTCAAGTTTTTCTTTTTCGTTTTCATAACCCGGTTTACCAAGCAATGCAAACATATTTTTCTTATAGCTTTCAACACCCGGCTGATTAAACGGATTAACATCAAGAATATAGCCGGAAATAGCGCAAGCCTTTTCAAAGAAGTAAATCATATAGCCGATATCTTCAGCTGTAATTCCGTTTGCTTCAAGAATAAGATTTGCAACGCCGCCCTCTGTGTGTGCAAGCAGTGTGCCCTGTCTTGCTTTTTCATTAACAAAGCTCATTGTTTTGCCTGCAAGGAAATTAAGTCCGTCAATATTGCCGTCCTGCTCTGTGATTGTAAAATCATCAAGCGGATTATTGAATTTAAGGCAGGTTTCAAACATAAGCGGAGAGCCGCTTTCCTGAATGTACTGACCAACAGAATGAAGATCTGTTGAGAAAATGCAGGAAACAGGATATAAACCTTTGCCGTCTTTACCTTCACTTTCAGCGAAAAGCTGCTTTAACCATTCGTTGAACATTGTCATACAAGGCTCATAGGAAATAAAGCATTCAAGCTTTTTGCCTTTTTCATAGAAGCAGTTGCGGATTGCAGCATACTTTAAGCAATCATTTTCATTTATATCTTCGCTGTTAAGGCTATCCTGTGCAAATTTAGCACCGCTCATAAGCGCATCAATATCAATGCCTGCAACAGCAATCGGAAGAAGACCAACAGCAGTTAATACTGAATATCTGCCGCCAACATCATCCGGAACAACAAATGTTTCATAGCCCTGCTCATCAGCAAGCTCTTTAAGCGTTCCCTTTGCTTTATCTGTTGTGCAGAAAATACGCTTTGCAGCTTCTTCCTCTGAATATTTTTTGTAAATCAAATCACGGAATACTCTGAATGCAATAGCCGGCTCCGTTGTTGTTCCGCTCTTTGAAATAACATTAATGCAAATGTCCTTATCTTCGCAGATAGAAACAAGCTCAGTTACCATAGACGGGCTGATTGTGTTTCCGATAAAGAAAATCTGAGGTGTATCTTTTGCAAGTGCATTATAATTCGGGGATTTTAATGCTTCAATAACTGCTCTTGCACCAAGATAAGAACCGCCGATACCGATAACAATAAGAATATCACAATTCTTTTTGATATACTCAGCTGCAGTTTTAATTCTTGCAAATTCTTCCTTATCATAATCAGTCGGAAGCGTTACCCAGCCAAGAAAGTCATTTCCTGCGCCGTTCTTTGCATGAAGCGTATTCATTGCCTGAACAGCTTTTTCGCTCATATCGCAAATGTCTTTATCCGAAACAAATTTATCTGCATACTTATTTATAAGCTTTAACTTTTCCATAATTTTTCTCCTTTTCTATAAACTTGTAGATATTTTACAACAAACTCAAATATATATCAATATATTTTTATTAAATATTCTTAAACATTTTTTCTAATATAAAGGAAAAGCTGACTTCTTTTATATCTTTATCTGATTTCAAATAAATTGTTTTTATCGTAGTATCCCCAGATTTCAATACTATTTTACCCAATTTATCGCCCTTATTTACCGGAGCAGACATTTCTTTCTTAATATCATAAGTATATTCAATATCTCCGCTTCCCTTTGCAACTAAAATCTTTTCTGCATCAGCAAGTGACGGCAATATACTTTTTTCAATACCGTTTTTAATTCTGACCTCAGTAATTTTCTTTTTATCAAACTTCGGTTCAACAAGCTCATAATTTGCAAATCCGAAATCAAGCAGATTTGTTGCACTGTCAAATCGATCATCACTTGTTTCACATCCAAGAACAACGGCAACAAGATTCATTCCGTCCCTTTCAGCCGTTGCACAAAGACAGAATCCTGCATTGGATGTTGTTCCTGTTTTTAAACCCGTTATTCCGTTATATGTATTTACAAGCTTATTCGTATTATTAAGCTCTGTTTTTCCGTTTCTTAACGAATCAAGCCAAATAGAGGTATAATTCTTTATCATTTCATGCTGCATAACTTCTTTTGCTATAACCGCAATATCATAAGCACAGGAATAATGATTTGTTATTGTATCATCAAGTCCTGTACAATTTTCAAAATTACTGTTTTCAAGACCAAGCTCTTTAGCTCTGTCGTTCATCATTTTAATAAAGCCTGTATCCGAGCCTGCAATATGCTCGCAGAGAGCCATACAGGCATCATTAGCCGATGCAACAACAACCGCCTTCAGCAGCTCATCTACTGTCATTTTTTCTCCGACCTCAAGCCAGATCTGAGAACCGCCCATTTCAACAGCTCTTTCCGAAGCAGTAACACTATCCTTCAATGATATTTTCCCGCCGTCTATAGCTTCAAGAATTAAAAGGATACTCATAACCTTTGTAACCGATGCAGGAGAACAATGCGCATACGCATTTTTTTCATAGATAATATCCCCTGTATCAATGCACATAAGAATTGCTGATTTTGCCTGTTCCATACCTTTATCTTCCTTTTTCTCTTCTGTTTTAGCTAAGCAAGTAAATGTACCGGACATTAAGAACAGAAAAGAAAGCATAAATGTAATAACTCTTTTCATAAAAATCACCACTATATCTTATTCATTTTTTATTGTAATAATAACGAAAACTTGCTATAATAAATTAATTATTTTTGGAGATAAAACTATGAAAGCTGCATTTTATACCCTTGGCTGCAAGGTTAATCAAACAGAAAGTGAATATATGGCAGAGCTTTTAGCGAAAGCAGGCTTTGAAATCGTCAATCCGAACGAAGAAGCTGATTATTACATCATTAATTCCTGCACCGTTACAGCTACTGCTGACCAGAAAACGCGCCAGAATGTCAGAAAGTTTAAAAGAAAGCATCCCGATTCGGCGATTATTTTAACAGGCTGTATGCCGCAGGCTTTTCCTAAAGATGCGGAAAAGCTGTTGGAAGCAGACATTGTTTTGGGAAATAAAAATGACGGCGATATTCTTGATTTAATCAATAAATTTATTTTTCTTGAAGTAAAATAAGATATATTCCTCAACAAAGATACACCATCACATATCGGATAATTCACATTT
>JAIDLO010000201.1 GCA_029050995.1 Eubacterium sp.
TAGAATTTTATGGAGAAAATTACAAGCAGAAACAATGATTTGATAAAATATATCAAGAAGCTTTCAACCTCCCGTAAGGCAAGATTTCAGGAAAAGAAATTTGTTTTGGAGGGTGCAAGGCTTTCTTTTGATGTTTTAAATTCCTTTTATCAGCCTGCTGTTTTTCTTATAACGGAAAAGGCTGCTGAAAAATATAAAAAGCAGCTTGAAGATATGATTAAAATTGCAGACAGTGCATATTTTATTTCAGAAGAGGTTGCCGATAAGCTTGCCGAAACGGAAAACACACAGGGTGTATTTTGTGTCTGCAATATCCCGATTGAGAATAATCAGCTTGTTTCAAATCAAAAATATGTTGCACTTGATAATTTGCAGGATCCGTCAAATTTAGGCGCGATTATAAGAACGGCAGAGGCGCTCGGCATAAATGGAGCAATATGCCATAACTGCTGCGATATTTATAATCCAAAGGCGCTTCGTGCGTCAATGGGCAGTATCTTAAGATTGCCTGTTATTTTAAGTGATAATCTTGTTTCTGATATGGAAGCTGCAAAGGAACAGGGCTTTTCGTTTTATGCAACCGTTCCGAATAAAAATGCAGAGGATATAACGAAAATAGATTTTCCTGCCTCCTCCGTTATCATAATCGGTAATGAGGGAAACGGAATATCTGAAGCGGTTAAGGCGGCTGCCGATCAGCTTGTAACAATCAATATGCTCGGCAGGGCAGAAAGCCTCAATGCCTCAATGGCAGGCGCAATCGCAATGTGGGAAATGTTAAGATGAGTGAAAATGCAATTTATTGGCTATGGCTTCAAAGGGCATTGGGCGAGGGCGCACGCTTTAAAGAAATTCTTGAAGATTTTAAAGGTATAAAAGAATTTTATAATGCGAATATTCTTGAATGGAGAATGAGCCCTGCGCTTGTTCCGAAGCAAATCAATAAGCTTGAAGAAATAAGCCTGAATGATGTTGAACATATTATTTATACCTGCGAACAAAATGGTTGGCAGATTATAGATTATGATGATAAAAATTATCCGGAAAGATTAAGGGAAATACCAAATCCGCCTGCTGTTCTTTTTGTTGAGGGAGATTTCGCTGAAATAGATGATTCTGTTGTTATCGGTGTTGTCGGCACAAGAAGGGCAAGCGAGTATGCTGTTCAGGTAACAGAGCTGTTGTGCCGCGGTATTTCCGAAAGCGGTGCAGTTGTTGTTTCGGGCGGTGCGCTCGGTGTTGATTCTGCTGCACACAGAGGTGCAATCCTGTGCGGCGGAAAAACGATTGCCGTGCTTGGCTGCGGATTCGGCACAAGTTATCTGATGGGTAATAAAAATTTAAGAGATTCAATTAAACAAAATGGTGCTTTAATAACGGAATTTCCGCCGTTTACGGGTGCAACGAAATATACATTTCCGCTCAGAAACAGAATCATAAGCGGCTTATCTCTCGGCGTTCTTGTTGTTGAAGCCAGCGTAAAAAGCGGAAGCCTGATAACAGCAAGATGTGCCGCAGAGCAAAATAGAGATATTTATGCAGTTCCGTGCTCTATTCTGTCTCCTGAATTTGCAGGAACGAATAAGCTGATTGAAGACGGGGCAATGGTTGTTACAAAGCCTGCCGATTTGCTTTCTCCTTATGCAGAAAGATTTCATATAGATTTGTCCAAGGTTAAATCTGTTGATAAGCTTATGCATGAAACGGTTGATATAAGTGCTAATTTTAAAGATAATAAGGCAGATAAGCTCTCCTTTGAAAATCTTGAAAACGGCAGAAGCAAAAGAGAAAAGCGAGAAAAAGCCGCTCTTTCATTAAGCGGAAACACAAAAATTGTTTATGAGGCTTTAACCGAAAGCCTTCAGCATATAGATGTTATAACAGAAAAATGCAGTTTGCCTGTATCTTCTGTTATGGGCGCATTAACTGCGCTTGAGATTGCTGATCTTGCAGTAAGTGCAAGCGGAAAAAGATACAAACTATCCTGAAAGGAATAAAAATAAGATATGTCAAAACTTGTTATCGTAGAGTCGCCTGCAAAGGCAAAAAATATAAAGGGTTATCTTGGAAAGGGCTATGAGGTTGTTGCGTCAATGGGTCATGTTCGTGATCTTCCGGCAGCCCGCCTTTCCGTTGAAATAGATAATAACTTTGCCCCGAAATATGCAGTTATCAAGGGCAAGGAAAATTTTGTTAAGGACCTTCAGAAAAAGGCTGAAGCGGCTGATTATGTTTATCTCGCAACTGACCCTGACCGAGAGGGAGAAGCAATCAGCTGGCATCTTGCAACACTTCTGGAGCTTGATATGAACGAGAAAAACCGTGTTACCTTTAATGAAATTACAAAGCACGGTGTAACAGAGGGTATGAGCGCTCCTCGTTCCATTGATGTTGATCTTGTTGATGCACAGCAGGCAAGAAGAATTCTTGACAGATTAATCGGCTATAAGCTTTCTCCGTTTATCAGCCAGAAAATAAGAAGAGGTCTTTCAGCAGGCAGAGTTCAGTCTGTTGCGCTTCGCCTTATTGTTGACAGGGAAGAGGAAATCCGTGCTTTTAAGCCGCAGGAATACTGGTCAATTGATGCGAAATTCTCCAATCCTCCAAGCAAAAAAGTTTTTGCTGCTGCGATTCACAGCAAGGATGGTACAAAGCTTAAAATAACAAGTAAAGACGAAAGTGATGCTATTCTTTCAGATCTTGAAAATGAAAAATATATTGTTAAATCCGTAAAAAAAGGAACAAGAAAGAAGAGTCCAACTCCGCCTTTCATTACCTCAACGCTTCAGCAGGAGGCTTCCCGCCGCCTTTCTTTCCAGGCAAAAAGAACAATGAAGGCTGCACAGGAGCTTTATGAGGGTGTTGATGTTGCAGGAATGGGAACAGTCGGTCTTATAACCTATATGAGAACAGACTCTCTTCGTATTTCCGAAGATGCCCGTGCAGCAGGTAATCAGTATATCCGTGAAACCTACGGCGAAAAATATCTTCCGAAAACGCCGAGATATTTTAAATCAAAGGGCAATATTCAGGATGGTCACGAAGCAATCCGTCCGTCTATGCCGAATGTAACACCTGATTCTGTTAAAGGCTCTTTAACAAATGATCAGTATAAAATCTATAAACTTGTATGGGAACGCTTTATTGCTTCCCTTATGGAAAACTGCCTCCAGCAAACCGTTAAGGTTGAAATTGCGGCAGGCGATTATATCTTCAATGCTTCGGGCTATACAGTTAAGTTTGACGGCTTTACGGCGCTTTATGAAGAGGCTAAGGATGAGGGCAAGGATGATGCTTCTGCACCGCTTCCCGAGCTTGCAGAGGGCGACGAACTTCGTCTTAAATCCATTCTCGGTAATCAGCATTTTACACAGCCGCCTGCAAGATTTACGGAAGCAAGCTTAACAAAGGCGCTTGAAGAAAACGGTGTCGGCAGACCGTCAACCTATGTAACAATTACTTCAACAATTGTATCAAGAGAATATGTTAAACGAGAGGGCAAGCAGTTTGTGCCGACAGAGCTTGGCGAGGCTGTAACAAATCTTCTTAAAGATAAAATGCCGAATATCGTTAATGTTAAATATACCTCTAAAATGGAGGATGATCTTGATAGGATTGACAGCGGCGATGAAAATTATATTGATATGATTCGCCTTTATTATAATGATTTTGAAGCGCCGCTTGAGCAGGCTAAAAAGGATATGCAGGGTGTTAAAATCAAGCTCAAGGAAGAGGAAACAGACGAGATTTGCGAAAAATGCGGACGCAATATGATTATTAAGGTCGGCAGATTTGGTAAATTCCTTGCTTGCCCGGGTTATCCTGAATGTAAAAATACAAAGCCGCTTATTTATAAAACAAAGGCAAAATGCCCGGAATGCGGCGGCGATGTTATTGAAAAGAAAACAAAGAGAGGCACCTCCTTCTATGGCTGTTCAAATTATCCGAACTGTAACTTTATGACATGGGATTTGCCGAGTGACGAGGTTTGCCCGAAATGCGGAAAATCCTTGTTCAGAAAAAAAGGCAATGTGCTTTATTGTCCTGATACAGAGGGCTGCGGCTTTACAAAGCCTGTTCCAAGAAAGAAAAAGGGCGAGGAATAATGAAATTCAAGGTTATAGGTGCTGGGCTTGCTGGCGTTGAAGCCGCGTGGCAGATTGCCGAAAAGGGCTATAAGGTAACGCTTTTTGAGCAGAAGCCGAATAAAAAATCCCCTGCACATAAATCAGACAACTTTGCAGAGCTTGTTTGCTCCAATTCTCTTAAAGCAAGCAGGATTGATTCTGCCGCAGGGCTTTTAAAAGAGGAAATGGCTCGGCTTGGCTCGCTCACTGTTCCGATTGCCCGTGCATGCTCGGTTGCAGCAGGCGGCGCTCTTGCAGTAGACAGGGATGTTTTTTCGCAGAAAATAACTGAAAAAATAAAAGCTCATCCGAATATTGAAATTGTTTACCAAGAGGTTGAGGATATCAATATAGCAGAGGATGAAATCACAATTGTTGCAACGGGTCCGCTAACAGACGGCGCTATGAGCGAAGCGATTCAAAAACTTTGCGGTAATTATCTTTCCTTTTATGATGCGGCTGCACCGATTGTAACGGCAGACAGTGTTGATATGAATATTGCCTTTGGCGCTTCAAGATACGGCAGAGGCGGCGAGGATGATTATATCAACTGCCCTTTCAATAAAGAGGAATATGAAAGCTTTATCCAAGAGCTTGTAAATGCCGAGGGCGCTGTGCTTCATGATTTTGATGTTTATGAGGGCTGTATGCCGATTGAAAAGCTTGCAAAGCGCGGGCTTGATGCGCCAAGGTTTGGACCGATGAAGCCTGTTGGATTAACAGATCCGAGAACAGGTCATCGTCCTTGGGCGGCAGTTCAGCTCAGAAGAGAGAATGCAAACGGCACAATGTTTAATATAGTCGGTTTTCAGACCAATCTTAAATTCGGCGAGCAGAAAAGAGTTTTCTCAATGATTCCTGCACTGCAGAATGCTGAATTTGTAAGATATGGCGTTATGCACAGAAATTCGTTTCTGGATTCGCCGAGAGTGCTGAATAAAAGTTTCAGCCTTAAAAATCATCCGTCTGTATTTTTTGCAGGGCAGATCACAGGTGTTGAGGGATATATGGAATCCGCAGGCTCGGGAATCCTTGCCGGAATCAATGCAGTAAGATTTGCTGAAAACAAGACATTTCTTGATTTACCGCAAACAACAATGCTTGGTGCGCTTTCGGAATACATAAGTGATGAAACCGTTAAATCATTTCAGCCTATGGGGGCAAATTTCGGAATTCTTCCTCCCATAGAGCCTAAAATAAGGGACAAGCGTCTGCGTTATGCTGCGCTTGCGGAAAGAGCGCTGGGTGCTCTTGATGAGGTAACAAAATGAAAATTATAGTTGATGCTTTCGGCGGCGATAACGCACCTTTGGAAATTATAAAGGGTGCAATGCTTGCTGTAGAAGAATACAATGTTGATATTATTCTTGTTGGTAATAAAAGCAAAATATCCGATTGTATTGAAAACAATAATATCAAACTTAAAAACACGGAAATTGTTGATGCTGAATGTGAGATTGCAATGTGCGATGATGCAAAATCCGTGTTAAAGGAAAAAGCAAATTCAAGCCTTGGTGTTGCGTTCAGGCTTCTTGCAAACGGCGATGGCGATGCGCTTGTTTCAGCAGGAAGCACAGGCGCTATAACCGTTGGTGCAACCTTTCTTGCAAAGCGAATCAAGGGTGTTAAAAGGCCTTGCATAGCTTCTGTTATGCCAAGTGCCGAAATGCTTTTTCTTTTAATGGACTGCGGTGCAAATGCAGAATGCAGAGCTGAATTCTTAGTTCAGTTCGGCTTGATGGGAAGCCTGTA
>JAIDLO010000202.1 GCA_029050995.1 Eubacterium sp.
CACCTAGATCTACACGCGTATGATAACAAGCAGAGGTATTAATAATCTATGTTAAAAAAGAAGAGGAAACCTGACAGAAAAAGAACATCTTTAGATTACAGAAGAAGTTGGATGTTTATTCTGATCATTGTGATTACAAGTGTTTTGTCTTTTGCATATGAAAAAATATTCGGAACTATTGTGCTCAATATGTATAATCCGTATTATTTTATAAGTTATAATTCCGATACATTTGATGTTCTAATGATTATATTGCTCGGGATTGTTATCATTTCATCTGCAGCGTATTTATTCAGAGGATTTAATATATCAAGAAAAAAATATCTGATTCGCTTATCAGCAATTGCAATAATTATGCTGATTGGAATTACTATTCTAAATTGTAATATGTGGACTTTCGATAAAGATACGTTTTCATATAATACAATTTTCCAAAAAAACAAAATCGTTTATTCATATGATAATATTGATTCTGCCGAGGTAGAAGTGTATTGTGGTGGAAGAAAGCAAGCATCACCTCGCATTAATTATGCTTTACATATGCATAATGGCAAAATAGTTAAATTCAACGCATACTATGCTTGTTACACGGATGAAGATAAAATAATTGAGTTTGATAAATCGATTGCAGATAAGCGTTCTGTTGTTGAAGATGATTATGATCACAACTTATATGATAATGAGAAATTGAATGAATACTATAGTTCTCTTTATAAATAACAAATAAAAATTAAGAGCCGTGTAAAACGGCTCTTTTCTTTATAGATATTAGTTTTTGAGGCTATGAAGCGGAGCAGGGATTTTACCGCCTCTATTTATAAATTTGACAGGGGATTTGGTATTTACATTCATAACAGGGCCCGATCCCAAAAGTCCGCCAAATTCAAGCTCATCGCCGATTTCTTTTCCGATTGCAGGGATAACTCTCACTGCTGTTGTTTTTCCGTTTACCATACCGATTGCAGCTTCGTCCGCAATAATACCGCTGATAACCTCGGCAGTTGTATCTCCCGGAATAACAATCATATCAAGACCAACAGAGCAAACTGCTGTCATAGCTTCGAGCTTTTCAATCGTAAGCGATCCGCTTCTTGCAGCATCAATCATACCAGCATCCTCAGAAACAGGAATGAAAGCACCCGAAAGACCGCCAACACTTGAAGAAGCCATAACGCCGCCCTTTTTAACAGCATCATTCAGCATTGCAAGGCAGGCAGTTGTTCCTGCACCGCCACACTGTTCAAGACCGATTTCTTCAAGAATATGCGCAACAGAATCGCCGACAGCAGGGGTAGGGGCTAAAGATAAATCAACAATACCAAACGGAACACCAAGTCTTTGAGAAGCCTCAACACCAACAAGCTGACCCATTCTTGTAATCTTAAATGCCGTTTTCTTAATAAGCTCTGCAACTTCGTTTACGCTGTAATCCGGATATTTAGAAATAGCCGCTCTTACAACACCCGGTCCCGAAACACCGACATTGATAACACAGTCAGGCTCAGATAAACCGTGAAATGCACCAGCCATAAACGGATTGTCCTCAGGCGCATTACAGAATACAACAAGCTTGCCTGCAGCGATACAATCATTATCCTTGGTAAGCTCAGCAGCTTCCTTAACCTTCTGACCCATAATCTTAACGGCATCCATATTGATACCTGCTTTTGTTGAGCCGATATTTACGGAAGAGCAAAGGTGTTCTGTTCTTGCAAGTGCTTCAGGGATAGAATTGATAAGCTCTAAATCGCCTGCAGAAAAGCCTTTCTGAACTAAAGCAGAGTAACCGCCGATAAAGTTAACACCAATCGTCTGTGCTGCTTTTTCAAGAGCAAGCGCATATTTAACAGGATCTCCGCCGCTGATACCTGCAAGAATAGCAATAGGGGTTACGGAAACACGCTTATTGATAATCGGAATACCATACTGCTTTTCAATATCTTCGCCTGTTGAAACAAGCTTTTCAGCCTTTTTGCAGATTTTATCGTAAACCTTATCACAAGCCTTATCAATATTTGAATCTGCACAATCAAGCAGGGAAATACCCATTGTCGTTGTTCTGATATCAAGACATTCGTCCTGTATCATTTTAATTGTTTCAAGTATATCAAAAGTATTAATCATAAATGATTTCTCCTATATTTTGTGCATAGAATTAAAAATTTCCTCATTCATAACATGAACTGAAAGGTTGTTTTCTTTGCCGTATTCTGAAAGAATATCAGAAAATTCAGCAAAAGGAACTGAACATTTAGAAACATCAGCCATCATAATCATACAAAACATATCCTGAAGAATAGACTGCGTTACTTCAATTACATTAACATTGTTTTCAGCACATATTGAAGAAACCTTTGCAAGAATACCAACCATATCCTTACCAATAACTGTAATAACTGCTTTCATAAGCTATACCTCCTAAAATATTAAAAAGATTATATCAAAGGATAAAAATTTTTTCAATAAAAATAAGAATAATATTTAAAATTTCCCAAAAATGTGATATATTAATAATAAATTTGCTAAAATGTGTTTTATATGGATTATTTAGAAGGTGCTTATGAGTTTTTCAAGATTAATGGATATGCACACGCATTCCGATCATTCCTTTGACGGAAATCATTCGTGTATGCTTTTATGCGAGGGTGCTGTTGATAGAAAACTTAATGTTATTGCAATTACGGATCATTGCGAAATTGATTCAAAGGATCTTGATTTCAGAGCATTTTGCATTAATCAGTATTTTGAAACCAGCAAGGCAAAAAGATTTTTTGAAGGTCAGCTTCTTGTTCTTAAAGGTCTTGAATTGGGACAAGCAATATATAATAAAAAGCTTGCAGAGCAAATCCTGAACGATTATGATTACGATTTTATTTTAGGCTCTATTCATAATCTTGAAAATATGGAAGATTTCTATTTTCTCGATTACAGTAATTATGATGTTTATGATTTGCTTGAAAAATATTTCAATACCATTTATGAGCTTTGCATCTGGAATAAATTTGATTCTCTTGCGCATTTAACCTATCCTTTAAGATATATTAAGGGCAACGCAAAAATTGATGTTGATTTAACTAAATTTTCAGATATAATTGAACAGATATTAAAAACGCTTGTTCAGAACGGAAAGGCACTTGAAATAAACACATCAGGTTTGTTTCTTGACCTTAATGAAACGCTGCCGCCCGAAAATATCGTAAAGCTTTTCAAAGACCTGGGCGGAGAATATTTAACAATCGGCTCAGACAGCCATTACTATAACAAATTAGGTAATGGCATAGAGCAGGGATTACAGCTTGCAAAAGACTGCGGCTTTAAATACACAACAATCTACCAAAAACGGGAGCCTGTTCAGCTTCCGATAGAATAAAAGGAGTTTTTCTTATGAACAAATTACTTGAAATATTAGCAGACAACGCCAGATTAACGAACAAAGAAATTGCAGTTATGCTTGGTAAAAGCGAAAAAG
>JAIDLO010000203.1 GCA_029050995.1 Eubacterium sp.
TAGGGAGTACGGAATCTGTGCTGCCAGCGGGACCGGCGCAATTCATGAGAAACAGTCAAATAAGGGGAGTGATACGATGGATCAGTATGGCGTTAGCTATGTAGCGTGGAATCTGTCTAACAAAGCGGAAACCTCGGCAATCCTTCGTAGCGACTGTAATAAAACCTCCGGCTTTAAGGATAGCGATTTGAGCAGTTCGGGAAAATGGCTGTATCGTATGCTTACGGGCAAGAAGGCTACTTCATCAAAGCCTGTTACAACTACGAAAAAAAAGAAAACGACAACCACCACGAAAAAGAAAACAACCTCTGCACCGAAAAAGGAAACCACAACAAAAGCAAAGGCTACCAAGGCAAAACTTTCTTATACAATCAAGCTGGTAAATTCATGGGAATCTGAAGGTCAGACCTTCTATCAGTATAACGCTACCATAAAAAACAAAACGAAAAAGGCTTGCACGCAATGGACTGTTGATATTGCCTTTAATGAAAAATTTACTTTAACGGATAGCTGGAACGGCAATTATTCCGTTAAGAGTAAGAAGCTTACTATTTCTTCCAAGGATTATAACGGCAAAGTTGCAGCAGGCGGCTCAATAGATAATATCGGCTTTATCGTAAAAGGGAGTGCAAAGCTGAAACCGACTTCTCTTTCTTGATTTTTTTGTCACTTTTGCTGTTTTTGTTTACAATTCGCTTTTTAGTGGTTATAGTATATATAAGAAAAGATTTTATGAATTTTTTCAAATTTAAAAGGGGTAATTAAAATGTTAAAAAACAAAGTAGCGATCGTAACAGGCGGTACAAGAGGAATCGGACTTGAAATTGTCAGAGTGTTTAAGGAAAACGGCGCTGATGTAATTCTGTTCGGTTCAAGGCAGGAAACTGTTGATAAAGCAGTTGCTCAGCTTAAGGATGAGGGTATGGATGTAGCAGGCTATTGCCCGAATCTCAACAATTATGATGAAATTACAGAAGCAGTCCAGGATATTGTTGCAAAGCACGGCAAGGTTGATATCCTTGTAAACAATGCAGGAATTTCCGCAAATAAAAAGATTGAGGATACAACGACTGAAGAATTCGATAATATTATGAATCTGAATGTAAAAGCAATCTTCAATGCTGTAAAAGCTGTTGTTCCGAATATGAAAGAAAACGGCGGCGGTGTTATTTTAAATACATCTTCTATGGTAAGTATTTACGGCCAGCCGTCAGGTGTTGGCTATCCTGCAAGTAAATTTGCAGTAAACGGCTTAACAAAATCATTGGCTCGTGAGCTTGCTCCGTTCCAGATTCGTGTTAATGCAGTAGCACCCGGCGTAACAAAAACAGATATGGTAGCTGCGCTTCCCGAAGCTATGATTCAGCCGCTGATCAAAACAATTCCGCTTGGCAGAATCGGCGAGCCAAGGGAAGTTGCAAACGCATTCCTCTTCCTTGCAAGTGACCTCGCTTCTTATATAACAGGCGATATCCTTTCCGTAGACGGCTGCGCAAGAACTTAAAA
>JAIDLO010000204.1 GCA_029050995.1 Eubacterium sp.
TTTATGATGTGTGTTCCTTACTGTCCTTTTTGTTTTCCTTGCAATAATCTTTATAAATTGATATAATGTAAGCATCTATCTGAAAGGACGATGTTACATGTCTAAACTTGATCAGGATTATATAGCACTTTGCAAAAGAATTCTCAGCGAGGGTACAGAGGTTGTAAACCGAACCGGTATAAACACAATCAAAGTTCCGTCCCATCATTTTCATTTTGATTTGTCAAAGGAATTTCCGATTTTAACAACCAAGCAGGTGTTTATAAGGCAGGCAGTGCTCGAAATGCTCTGGATTTATCAGGCACAGTCAAATGATGTTAGATGGCTTCAGGAGCGTGATGTAAATATCTGGAATGAATGGGAAATAGACGAGAATGGCATATGGACTGCAACCCAGCTGCTCCCGGATGAAAACGGAAATCTTGTTAAGAAAACCATTCATAAGGATTTCGGCAAGGAATATGCACATACGATCGGCACAGCCTATGGCTATATTGTCAGAAAATTCAAGATGATAGATAATCTGATTGACAAGCTTAAAAATCATCCCGAGGACAGAAGAATGCTGATTACTCTGTGGCAGAATGATTATCTTGATACTGCCGTGCTTCCAAGCTGTGTCTGGAGCAGTGAATGGGATGTAACAGACGGAAAGCTTAACTGCTGGGTACATCAGAGAAGCTGTGATGTTCCGCTTGGTCTGCCTTTTAATATTACGCAGTATGCAGTGCTATTGTCTATGCTTGCACAGGTCTGCGGTTTAGAGGTTGGCACGCTTGATTGGAGTATCAAGGATGCACATATCTATGTAAACCAGGTAGATGGTATTAAAGAGCAGATCAGAAGATTTGATGAGGAAGGAGACCTTCCTGCGCCAAAGCTTTGGCTCAATCCCGATGTTGATGATTTCTTCAAGTTTGATAACAGCAGAGATTGCTGCGATGTTAAATTGATTGATTATAAGCATTTGGGCAAAATCTCTTTCCCGATTGCACAGTAGGAGAACAATATGAACATTTCAATGATTGCCGCATTAGGCAGAAATAATGAAATCGGCAAGGGCAATGATCTTGTTTTTCATTTTCATAATGATATGAAATTCTTCAGAGAAACAACAACGGGCGGTACTGTTGTTATGGGCAGAAAAACCTTTGAATCCTTGCCAAAGGTGCTTCCGAAACGAAGAAATATTGTTATTTCAACAAATAAAAATCTTGAAATAGAGGGCGCAGAGGTCTGCTCTTCTATTGAAGAAGCAATCAGGCTTTTTGAAAATGATGAAAAGGTGTTTATCATTGGCGGCGGCAGAATTTACAGCGAATTTCTGCCCTATGCAGATAAATTGTATTTAACGGAAGTAGAGGCTGAATGTAAAGATGCAGATACTTTTTTCCCTCCGTTTGATAAATCCGAGTGGTCAAGAGAGCTGATTGCCGAGCATAATGAGGACGGAATTGATTATAAACATATTCTTTATACAAAAAATTGTTGACAAATTTATCGGGCTGTGTTAATATATCCTCACAACAAAGAAGAACACAGCTCGTTCTCCCCTTAAG
>JAIDLO010000205.1 GCA_029050995.1 Eubacterium sp.
ATAAATCAAAAAGCGGCGGATACTCATCAATCGTTATGTACGGCATTGAAATCTCAATACTTTTATTTGATTTCATTACAATGCCGCTTTCATAATCAGCAGAAATACTTAATCTTTCATCACACAAAACGCTTGAAAAGCCGATAACCCGAATAAATTCAGATAGCTCATTCAAATTTGCTTCGCTTGAAAATGAAATTGTAACATCATGATCAAGATAAGAAATAATTGCTGTTATATTTTCGTTTTCATTTATCTGCCTGTAAAAACGGACAAACGGATATTTACAGCCATATGCATTTAATAAAGACAAAATGCGTACAGAGTAAATATCAGTTACATCAAAGCCGTATAATTGTGATTCTTCTTCAATTAATTCAATCATAAAGTTTTGGTAAAAACGCTTTCAATAATTTTTTAGTTTCTTCAATATCGCTCTTTTTTACAACGCTTGCGCCCGAATGAATATATCTGCAAGGAAGCGAAACAGCGATAACCTTACTGCCCTTTCCGCTTGTCTGAATCGCGCCTGCGTCATTTCCGCCTGCAACAGCCGTTTTCGTTTGAATCTTTATTTGATTCTCTTTTGCTGTTTCAAAAGCTAAATTATAAAGCGATTTATCATATACTGTTCTGCCGTCCATAAATGAAACAACAGGTCCGTTTCCAAGAACACAGCAGCGTTCGCCACCCGAAACACCGCATAAATCAGCAGCCGTTGTTGCTTCAAGTACAACGGAAATATCACTCTGAACCTGATAGGATGTGCAGCTTGCTCCTCTTAATCCAACCTCTTCCTGAACATTAAAGCAGAAATAAGTGTCATATTCCAAATCAGACTTAATGAGTTCTATCATCAGCATACAGCCGATTCTGTCATCAAGTGCTTTGGATTTGATAAAGTCTTGTCCAAATTCATTGTAATCGGAAGAAAAATAAGCAAAGTCGCCGAGAGAAACATATTTCTCTGCTTCAGCCTTATCCTTGGCACCGATATCAATATAAAGCTTTGAAAAAGCAGGCGCAGTTTTCTTTTCATCATCAGATAAAAGATGAACGGCTTTCGCTCCGATCACACCTTTAATATCCTTTATCTGAACAGCTCTGTCTATAACAACTCTTGGATCAATTCCGCCAACAGGATGCATTTTCAAATAACCATCATCCGTAATATGCGTAATAATAAATCCAACCTCATCCATATGCGCAGAAAGCATAACCTTCTTTGACGGCGTTTTATTTCCTTTTTTGAAGGCAATAATTGAGCCAAGTGCATCAACGCTGTATTCACAATAATCTTTGATTTCGTTGATTATATAATCACGAACTTGAGTTTCATCACCCGAAGTGCCGTTTAAAAGGCATAAATCCTTAAGCATTTTCAGCACCTGCCTTTCTTTTTGCATAGGCAACAATTAAATCCGAAACACCTTCAATATCACTTAAATCAACAACCTCAACAGGGCTGTGCATATATTTAAGCGGAATTGAAAGAAGACCGCATTTAATACCGCTTTCTGAAATTGAAATCACATCAGCGTTTGTACCTGTTCTGCCACTCATAACCTCAAGCTGATATTTAATGTCGTTCTCTTTTGCTGCCTCAATCAATTCAGCAGAAATATTTTTATCTAATGTCGGCGAAATTCCAATCATAGCACCTTTGCCGATTTCTCCGCATTCCTCTTTATCACAGCCCGGCGTATAGCCGAAAGATACATCAACTGCAATAGCCTCGTCAACATCCCTGCCGTATGGTCCTGTTTTTGCACCTCTTGTACCTAATTCCTCCTGCGTAGAAAGAAGAACAGTAACCTTTATCGGGAGCTTCTTCAATTCATCAAGTGCTGAAATAAGAGAAGCTACACCTGCTCTGTCATCCAGGCAGTTTGAAGAAATCTGATTATTTAAAAGCGGTGTAAACTGCCGTTTAAAAGTAATCTTACTGCCGAGAGGAATCAGCTTTTCAGCAGTATCCTTGTCCAATCCTACATCAACGGAAATATCATTTATTTCAGGAACTTTCTTTTCATCAGAAGCCTTTTGAAGATGCGGAGGAAGCGTTGAAATAACACCGTTTAATGCTTCATTTCCCCAGACAGTTACCTCAGAGCCAAGAAGCATTCTTTTATCAATTCCACCGCAGGCAGCAACCTTTAAAAAGCCGTCATCTGCAATAGAGGTTACAGTTAAACCAATTTCATCAATATGCGCATCAAGAAGGATATGATAACCATTACCGAATGTGCATATAACATTATTTACTGCATCAGTTTCAACCTTGCCGTAAGAAGAAAGAATTTCTTTCAGCATTGAAATTATCTTTTCTTCTTCTCCGCCGACAGCAGGAACAGATACTAATTTTTCAACAAGATCATAAGTTTTCATTATTCACCAAATCCATTTACTAATTCTTTAAATTTTCTGCCTCTGTATTCAAAGGTTTTAAACTGGTCAAAAGCAGGGCACGCAGGGCAAAGAGATACGATATCTCCACTTTCGGCATTCTCCTTAGCAAGCATTAAAGCCTCTTCCATTGTTTCAGTTTTCATAATTTTTATACTGCTGTTTTTATAATTTTTATCGCTTGTTACAGCATCATAAATTCTGTTTGCCGTTGCACCATTGAGAACAAGCAGTTTAACATATTTCAAAATATACGGCACCATTTCGCAGAAATCATTGCCCTTATCGGAACCACCGCAAATCATTATAATTTCACGGTTAAATGCCTTTAAACCGCTAACTACTCTTGACGGAGAGGTAGCAATGGAATCATTGTAATATTTAACACCATGATATTCACGGACAAATTCAATTCTATGCTCAACACCGCCAAAGCTTTGCGCAACACTTTTCATTGTTTTGGGCTTAACCATTCCCCAAACCGCTGTAATTGCAGTGCAGTAATTTTCAACATTGTGCATACCCGGAATGATGATATCATCCTTATTCATAACCACAGTTTCAATGCCGTTATCGTTATAAACAATATCGCCGTTTTCTTTCATATAAGCGCCGTTTGCTACTTTATGTTGTATGGAAAATTCGCTGAGCTTTCCTCTTACATCAAAACGCATATCGTGATAAACTTTGCCGCCGATTGAATAATCGCAATCTGCATTCAGAATTGTTTTCTGATTGCTGTTCTGATAAATCAGAATGTTTCTTTTTGCATCCACATATTCATCAAGGCTGATATGATGATCAAGATGCGTGCTTTCAATATTTGTTACAACGGCAACATCAGGCTTATTAACCATATTGCCCATTGTTAAAAGCTGGAATGATGAAAGCTCAACAACTGCAATATCATTTTCCGTTATATTTTCAAGCTCGGGCATAAGCGCCTTTCCGATATTTCCGCCAAGGAAAACTCTGTTTCCCTCGGCTTCAAGCATTTTGAAAATAAGCGTTGTTGTGGTTGTTTTTCCGTTTGAGCCTGTTACGGCAATAATTTTTGCAGGGCAAAGCTTGAAGAAAATCTCCATTTCAGTTGTAACCTTCTGCCCTCTTTCGATACATTCGCCAATCCATTTATTTTGAAACGGAAGTATTCCGTGAGAGCGGAACACCAAATCCATATCGGGCAAAACATCAAGATAGTTTTTGCCTAATGAAAAATGAACGCCAAGCTCTTCGAGTTCACGGCAAATATCTTCGCCGATAAATTCTTTATCCTTGCCGTCACAGGCATAAACAGTTACGCCGTTTTCAGCAAGCCATTTGGCACACGGAACATTGGCAACGCCCATTCCAACGAATGCAACCTTTTTATCTTTAAGATTTTCAAGAAAATCCTTAACCTCTTTAATCATATACTACACTCCTTAATGGGCATAAAATGTACCGTTCTTAAAACTTTTAATATCAAAGTCTTTCATATGCTCTTCAAGTTCATCCTGGAACGGAAGCCTTTGATCGCCGATATTCTCTTTCGGAATCGGAATATTGCATTTTAAAACATAGTTTGCAATAATCTGCTGGCACTTTGTTGACGCATTTCCAAGGAAATAACATTTTCCTGTTTGCGGTTCAGCTATGGCAAGTGCAATTTTTATCTGCTCTTTTTTACCAAGCGGTGTAATCATTTTTGAAATGGCAATTGCTTCTTCCTCTGCTTTATCCGTTACAAAGCAAATAACGGCATTTCCTTTTCTTTTCAGATTGTGAACGGTTATATCATTGATCACAACATCTATGTACGCTAGAATATCGTTTCTTGAAAGTGACTCGATATCCGCTGCATAGAAAAAATCTTTTTTATTTGAAGCAACGAAAGAAAAATCAAATTCATCAATTTCCGTATCAGAACTTACTGCATATCCGTTTTTAGAAAAATCCTTCTGCATTGCTTTGATAAAAGTTTTTTCTTTCTTTTCCTCTCTTGAAATAATATATGACCCGTAATCACTAAGCTCATATTCAACTGCTTCAAGAAATTTATCGCTTTTTCCATATTTGCTGTAATAAGAAAACAGCACGCAAAGATTTGCAACAATTAAGAAATCGCAAAGATATCTGCAAACCATATCCGCAACAGTGCTGATTTTTTCAACATACGGCTGGTCACCGATAAATATAAAAATAAATATTACGCTGAAAATTATAAGGGCTTTCATAATTTTATAAAGCCTTTTTTGTTTTTTTCTGAATTCTCTCATTTGATCATTTCCATAAAT